>NZ_CAXQBM010000032.1:0-34742 GCF_964222115.1 Alteriqipengyuania sp. | reverse complement strand
GCACCTGCAAGATCGCGAGGCGCGAACGCGGCGATGTGCATCTGGTCGCAGTCAGCAAGACGCATCCGGCTCAAACGATCGAGCCGCTCCTCGAAGCGGGACAGCGCGTCTTCGGTGAAAACCGCGTGCAGGAGGCGCAGGACAAGTGGCCTGACCTGCGAGAGCGTTGCCCGGAGGTGGAACTGCACCTGATCGGGCAGCTGCAATCGAACAAGGCAGAAGATGCCGCCGCGCTTTTCGACGTCATCCATTCGCTCGACCGGCCCAGCCTGCTCAAGGCTCTGGCCAAGGCATACGACAAGCTGGGCAAGCGCGTGCCGTGCTTCATCCAGGTCGATATCGGCGAAGAAGAGCAGAAGGGCGGCTGTTCGATTGCCGACCTACCCGACCTCATCGAGCAGGCCCGCGAGGCGGAGATTCCCCTGCTCGGACTGATGTGCATTCCCCCGCTGGACAAGGAGCCCGCCCCGTTCTTTGCGCTGCTCGCCGAGCTGGCGCGGCGGCACGAGCCGGAACCCGGTGCGTGGGGCCTGAGCATGGGGATGAGCGCGGACTACGAAACTGCGATCATGCTCAGCGCAACGCATATTCGCGTGGGGTCGGCCTTGTTCGGGGAGCGGGGGTGAGCAAATTATCGCCCATGGATGGCCAGGAGCATCCAGTGCCGCAACATTGGCGGGCATGGTTTCACGATATTGCAGATCAATTCCGCGCGGGCAATTTCCAACTCCGCGATTGCTCGATAGCGATCGTAGCTCCAAATAGCGCGCGCGATGCTAAGTTTTTTGCGCAAAGCGTTGCTGCTTACGGATCTCCGCTCACTCCGTTGAGCGATGAGACATGGAGATACGCGCGATGTCGATGGATGGATGGATATTGGCGGATCGTTGTAGATCTGACGACATCAGATGAATCTGTCAGCGATTTGGCACTGCATGCAGAGCTTACCGAGGACGAAGGCACCTTGAAGATCGTATCTCTCCACGTACCATAAGCAGATCGACCTAGAGCCGTTGAGCTTATGCCGGTTCCAGCTCGGCCTGCATCTCGTCGCTCGACGCCTCGACCAGCGCGGTACGGATATTCGCCAATCGCGCTTCGTCGGTGATCTTGTCGCCGGTCAGGTCGGTCACGTAGAACGTATCCGCCGCACGCTCCCCATAGGCGGTGATGTGCGCGCTGCGGATCACGGCATGCTGTTCGAACAGCGCTCGCGCCAAGCGGTTGAGCAGGGCGGGGCGGTCGCGCGCCGCCACCTCGATCACGGTGAAGCGATGCGATGCGTCATTGTCGAACGAGACGAAGGGCCGCACGTCGAACGCTTTAGAGCCGCGACGGGGCAACGGCCGCTGCGCCAGCTTCGGTACGAGGTGCCTGCCGCTGGCCAGCGATTCGGAAATGCTGCGCTCGATCCGCTCCAGTTGGTTGTCCTCTCCGAAGCGCCGCCCGAGCGGGTCCTGCACCAGGAAGTTATCGACTGCGTATCCGGTGCGGGTGGTGTGGATGCGCGCATCGATGATGTTGCCGCCGACCAGGTGGATGGCCCCCGCGATCCGCATGAAGATGCCCGGATGATCCGCCGCGATCACGGTAACCAGCGTGGCGCCGCGCTCCTCGTCCGGCTCGCAATGGACCGACAGGGCTTCGCCCAGTTCGCGCGCGACCGAATACTGGACGAGATTGCGCGCCGCGATGTCGGTCGGTTCGGCAATCCAGTAGGGCGCGGTGAACAGGTCGCCCAGCTCGTCGATAAGTGCCGCGTTGTCGCCCAGGGCCTCGCGCACGGCGGCCTTCTTCGCCGCTACGCGCTCCTTGCGCCCGCTCGTGACATGGCCGAGCCGCAGGCGCTCGTGCGAGAGATCGTAGAGTTCGCCCAGCAGCTGGCCCTTCCAGCTGTTCCACGTGCCCGGTCCCACCGCGCGGATATCGACCGCCGTGAGGATCGCGAGCTGGCGCAATCGTTCCAGCGTTTGCACCTCCGCGACGAAATCCTCCACCGTCTTGGGGTCTGCGAGATCGCGCTTGAATGCGGTGTGGCTCATCAAGAGATGCTGGCGGACCAGCCACGCGATCAGCGAGGTTTCCTCTTCGCTCAGGCCGAGACGCGGGCAAACCCTTTCGGCAATCTCGGCGCCGAGGATAGAGTGGTCGCCGCCACGCCCTTTGGCAATGTCGTGCAGAAGGGTTGCGACGAAGATCGCACGGCGGCTCTTCACCTTGTGGATCTGGCGCGTCGCACGCGGGTGCTCTTCGGCCAGCTCTCCCTTTTCGATCGCGTTGAGGAATCCGATCGCTCGGATGGTGTGCTCGTCCACCGTGTAGTGGTGGTACATGTTGAACTGCATTTGCGCGTTGACGCGCCCGAAATCGGGCAGGAAGCGGCCGAAAACGCCCGCCTCGTTCATCCAGCGCAGCACCATTTCGGGATCGTTGCGGCCCGCCAGCAGGTCTAGGAACAGGGCATTGGCTCGCGGGTCCTCGCGCACCTCGTCGTTGATCAGCGCGCTGTCGCGATCGGCCTGCCGCATGGTACGCGGATCGATTTCGAGCTGCTCGCTTTCCGCAATCTGGAAGATTTCGATCAGCCGCACCGGGTCCTTGCGAAACCAGTCGTCGCCCGGTGCGGACAGCTTGCCCGCGAAAACGGTATAGCCCTTTACCGTGCGCGGACGGGCGGTGAACCCGGCGAGCAGGCCGCGCCGCGCGCGCTTTTTCGCGAACTGTTCTTCCAGCTGGCTGAGGAAGACGCCGGTCAGCGAACCCACGCGCTTTGCCTGCAGGAAATAGTATTGCATGAACCGCTCGACCGCGCTCTTGCCCTGCCGGTCCGCGAACCGCATCCGGCGCGCGACTTCTTTCTGCAGGTCGAAGGTGAGGCGATCTTCCGCGCGCCCGGTGATGTCGTGCAGGTGGCATCGCACCGCCAGCAGGAAGCCTTCGGCACGGCGGAAGCTGCGGTATTCCGCTGGCGTGAACAGCCCCGCATCGACCAGCTCTGCCGCATTGCGGACGCGGTGGATATACTTGCCGATCCAGTAAAGCGCGTGCAGGTCGCGCAGGCCGCCCTTGCCTTCCTTCACATTGGGTTCGACCACGTAGCGCGTGTCGCCCACCCGCTTGTGCCGTTCGTCCCTCTCGCGCAGTTTCTCGGTGACGAACTGGCGCTCGGTCCCGGCGACGACTTCGGCATAGAACCGGCGCTTGCTTTCCTCGTACAGCGCCTCGTCGCCCCACAGGTACCGGCATTCCAGCAGCGAGGTCAGGATCGTCCCGTCGGCCTTCGACATGGTCACGATATCGTCGACACTGCGGACCGAATGGCCGACCGTCAGGCCAAGGTCCCATAGCAGGTAGAGGATCGCCTCGATCAGTTTGACGGTGCGTTCGTCCTCAGGCTTCTCGCAAAGGAAGGCGAGGTCAACGTCCGAATGCGGCGCCATTTCCTCGCGCCCGTACCCGCCCGCGGCGTTGATCGTCAGCGCATATGCGCGCGTCTTGGCCGGAGGCGGGGCCAGCACTTCGGACGCATAATCGTGGATCAGGCGGATCACCTGATCGAGGAGGAAGCTGTGGCCCCCTGTCAGCGCGTGGCCGGCAGAGGGCTTGTCCAGCAACCGCTGCGACAATTCGGTGCGCCCAGCGTCCAGCGCATTTCGCAGCAGCGCGAGCACCGCGTCGCGCGATGCCGCCCCCTCTCCCTGCACTTCACCGATCTGCTGGGCGAGCTTGCGGCGATCGATAATGGCGCGCTGGTTGGAGAGGGGCGGAGCGCTCAAGTTCCGGTGTGAACCTTCGTATATTTTGCGCGCAGGACCTTGCGGTCGATCTTCTGCGTGCCCAGCCGGGGCAGGGTTTCATGCTCCTGCCAGATATGGGCAGGCCGCTTGAAGGGCGGGAGCCTGGTTTCGAGGAAGGTAGCAAGCTCCGCCTCGCTCAGGCTCACGCCTTCCTTGGTCAGGAAGACTACACCCACGATTTCGCCATAGCGATCGTCAGGCAGGCCGAAGACCGAACATTCCGCCACGCCTTCGTGCGCGTAGATCGCTTCTTCCACTTCGAGGCAGCTGATGTTCTCGCCGCCGCGGATGATGATGTCCTTCTTGCGGTCGACGATGAACAGGTATCCATCCTCGTCCAGCCGCCCGAGGTCGCCCGTGCGGAAATACATGTCGTCGGTGAATGCGGCCTGCGTCGCTTCCTGGTTGTCCCAATAGCCGAGGAAGTTGCAAACCGTACGGATGCACACCTCGCCGATATCGCCCGTCGGCAGCTTGTTCCCTGCATCGTCGAGGATCGCGAGATCAACCAGCGGGCGGCTCGCCTTGCCGGTGCTGGAAGGTTTGGCGAGATAGTTCTCGTTGAAATTGCCGCAGCCCACGGCGTTGGTCTCGGTCAGGCCATAGCCCAGCAGCGGGTAGCCGCCGGGGAAGGCCTTGTGGATCTTGCCTACGTGATCGACCGGGCGCGGGGCGCCGCCTGCGGCAAACGACGTGCAGGTAGAGGTGTCGTATTTGTCGAGTTCGGGGTGGGTCGCCATCTCGTAGCTCATCAGCGGAACGCCGGTGAAATAGGTCACCTTCTCGCGGTCGATCAGCCGCAGCGCCTCGCCTGCATCCCACTTCTTCATCAGCACCAGCTTGCGCCCCAGCGCGAAGCTTTGCAGGAAAACGGGAATCTCGCCCGTGACATGGAACAGCGGCACCGCAACCAGCGCGGTCGGCTGGAGCGACGGCGCATCGCCCTTGCCCTGCAAATAGGTGAGCGCCATCAGCGACTGGACGACATAGCTCATCGTCCCGTGGACGACCGCGCGATGGTCCGAATATGCGCCCTTCGAACGCCCGGTGGAGCCGGACGTGTATAGCAGCGTCGCATAATCGTCGGGCCCCAGTTCGGGAAGCTGTGTCGCTGCCGGATCGCCCCACACGACGGCCAGCCCCTCGGCCGGATTGCAATCGTGCTTCAGTGGCAGGACCTTGGCATCATGGTCGGTGCCCTCCAGCCGCTCGGCCCGCTTGCGATCGGCCAGCACCACCCGGCAGCCGACCATGCGGATCCCGTCGGCCATTTCCTCGCCGGTCGAAAACCCGTTGACCAGCGCCGCACAGCCGCCCGCCATCACGATGCCCATGTAGGCGATGATCCAGTTGGCGGAGTTGCGCGCCGCGATCCCGATGCGGTCGCCCTTCACCAGCTTGTGCTCGCTGAGCAGTCCGGCGGCGACATGGCGCGCGGCATCGTAAGCTTCGCCAAAGGTCAGACGGCATCCGTCGTCGACCAGGAATTCGGTGTCCTTATGCTCGTTGCAGTAATGCGCGAAATAGTGCGCCAGGCTGGGCGGGGCGCCCTTGAACGCGGGCATGGTGACGCCGTTGCGCGTGAACGGCACGGTTTCCGCTGGCCCGCCGGGGGCAACCAGCGCGTCGGTAATGGCATCCAGTGTCTTATCGAGCTCAGTCGGCATGCGTATCCTCTCTCATCCATCGCGCGTGTCGACGCCGCCCGATGTATTGTCCCTTTTGTCTGGCGCCTGCCTGTGCCAATGCAAGCCGCATTGACGCAAGAGGGACCGTTCGGGCGCTATCTCTAAGGGGTCGTTGAGATGCTGTCACTACTGGCTGATGCGGCAAACCAGCCGATTTACTGGGAAGATCTGGGCCTGACGCCGGGGATCGAACTGGGGTTCTTCACCCTGCGCTGGTACTCGCTGGCCTATATCTTCGGGATCATCCTTGCCTACCTGCACATGATGCGGATGATCAAGGCGCCCGGCGCGCCAATGGCGAGCAGGCATGTCGACGACCTGCTGTTCTATTGCACGCTCGGCGTGATCTTCGGCGGGCGGCTGGGATATGCGCTGTTCTACAAGCCCGAGCTGTTCTTCGACTTCAGCCACGAAGGCTGGATGCCATGGGGCCTGTTGCGCCTGTGGGATGGCGGCATGGCCTTCCACGGCGGTGTGATCGGCGTGGTGTTGGCGCTGTTCTGGGTAAGTTATCGCAACAATCTCAACTGGTTGCGGGTGGCAGACTACATCGCAGTCAACGTGCCCTTCGGCATGCTGTTCGGGCGGCTTGCGAATTTCGTGAACGGCGAATTGTGGGGTCGGCCCGCCGATGTGCCGTGGGCAATGGTGTTCCCGAACGGCGGAGACATCGCACGCCACCCCTCGCAGCTTTACCAGGCAGGGCTCGAAGGGCTGGCGATGGCGGCGATAATGCTGTCGCTGTTCTGGCTGACGAAAGCACGCTGGAAGCCCGGCCTGCTGGTCGGCGTGTTCACCGCCGGGATCGCAACCGCGCGTTTCATTAACGAATTTTTCCGCCAGCCCGATGCGCACCTGACCGAATTTGCCGCCTCCACCGGCCTTTCGATGGGCCAGTGGCTCAGCCTGCCGATGATCCTCGTCGGAATCGCCGTGGTCGCCTACGCGATGACAGGCAAGTCGGGTACGGCGAAGCCGGTGCCGCAGGAAGAACCCGAGAGCGCATCCTGAACGACCAGACCGACCGACAGAGCCTGGCCCAACGCTTCGCACGGCTGATCGCCGTGCACGGGCCCATGCCCGTCGCGCGCTTCATGGGCGAAAGCAATGCGCACTACTATGCCTTCCGCGATCCGTTGGGCAGTGCGGGCGACTTCATCACCGCACCCGAAATCAGCCAGATGTTCGGGGAACTGGTCGGCCTGTGGCTCGCCGATATCTGGACCCGTGCCGGTTCGCCGCCCGATCCGATCTATTGCGAGCTTGGGCCGGGGCGCGGGACGCTGGCGAAGGATGCGCTGCGCAGCATGGCGCAATTCGGGCTGCGGCCCAAGGTCCACCTGATCGAAGGCTCGCCAGCCTTGCGCGCGATCCAGAGCGAGGCCGTTCCGGGAGCGCATTTTCACGAGGATATGGCGAGCCTGCCGGAGGATCGCCCTTTGCTGCTGGTCGCCAACGAGTTTTTCGACGCCCTGCCCGTGCGCCAGCTGGTGCGGACAGAGGCGGGCTGGCGCGAGCGGATGGTCGGGCTGGGCGAGGACGACAGGTTCGTCTTCGTTGCGGGCGACCAGCCGATGGACAGCGCGGTGCCGGATCGTTTTGCGAGCTGCGATCAAGGCACGATCATAGAAACCTGCCCCGCGGCGTCCGCCGTGATGAGCGAGATTGCGCGGCGGCTGGCAGTGCAGGGCGGGGTGGCGCTGGCCGTCGATTACGGACATCTCGCCTCGCGCACGGGCTCCACCCTTCAAGCCATTGCGCGCCACGCGAAGGTCGACCCGCTGGCCGATCCCGGCACCGCCGACCTGACCGCGCATGTCGATTTTGCCGCTCTGGCAGAGGCGGCGGATGTGCCGGGTGTGCGGTGCCTTGGCAGCGCCACGCAAGGGGCATGGCTCTCCTCTCTCGGGATTGACGCTCGCGCGGCATCGCTGAGCAAGGCGGCGCCGGAGCGGGCCGGTGAAATCGAAGCTGCACGATCCCGGCTGGTCGACGCGGACCAGATGGGTGAGCTGTTCCAGGTGATCGCGTTTGCCGGGGCCGACTGGCCCGATGCTGCGGGGCTGGCACTGTAAGCCCCGGAGGAACTACTCGAGTCCGATATCCTTCGCGAGGTCGCGTGCAGCCTGCGCCGGCGTTTCCTTGTCCCCATCGGTCCGGTCGACCGAATAGTTCGCCTCGCGCATCTGGCGCACGTCGATCTTGCCAATGATCGGCCGCAGCGCGGCGAGGAAGCGCGCATCGTCGGCACGGCTCGGCGTGACCATCAGCAGGGCGTCGTAACTGGGCAGCGCCTCGCGCGGGTCTTCCAGGACGACCAGGTCGTCTGCCGCGATCCGCCCGTCGGAGGTATAGGCGCTGATCACGTCCGCCTCACCCGAATCGAGTGCATTGTACATGAAGGTGGGCGAGAAATTGCGCGTCTCGCCGAAGCGCAGGCCGTAGGCGTCGCGCACCGCGATCCATTCGGGCCGTTCGAAAAATTCGGGATCGCCGCCAACACTCAGTTGCGGGGCGACCGCCGCAAGGTCTTCCAGCGTCCTGACACCAAGCTGTTGGGCCCGGTCCCGGGGCATGGCGAAGGCGTAGGCATTCTCGAACCCGAGACGCCCAAGCACCAGCGTGCCGGTATTCTCCCGCTCCCATTCCACGATCCGCTCATACATCGCCTCGCGCCCGGGGTTGTCGTTGCGCTTCAGCTCGTTGGTCCAGATCGTGCCGGTGTAATCGACCGAGATGTCCAGGTTGCCACTGCTCAGTGCACGGTGGACCACCGCCGAGCCCAGCCCGTCGCGATATTCGACGCGGTAGCCCGCCTTTTCCAGCTGGTCGCCGATCAGCTGGGCGAGGATGTACTGTTCGGAAAACTGCTTGGCCCCGATGACGACCGTGTTGTCGTCTTCGCCAGAGAAGTCCGCCTGGCTGGCAAAGGCTGCCGCCACGCCCAGCGCAACCGCGATCCCGCCGCCAAGCCACAGCCGCCTGTCGCGCCGCCGGAAACCGGCCTCGATCGTACCGAGCAGGGCGTCCGCAATGATCGCGAGCCCTGCGCTGCCGATGCAACCGGCCAGTACCAGCGTCCAGTTCTGCGTCTGGAGCCCGGCGAAGATCGGATCGCCAAGGCTCGGCTGGCCGATGGTGGTGGAAAGCGTTGCCGCGCCGATGGTCCACACCGCTGCCGTGCGGATACCCGCCATGATGTAGGGCGCCGCCAATGGCGCCTCGACCAGCCGCAGGCGTTGCCAGAAGCTCATGCCGACACCGTCGGCGGCTTCGAGCACGCCCGGATCAAGATTGGTCTGCGCGGTCACTGCATTGCGCAGGATCGGCAGCAGGGCATAGAGCGAGAGCGCCAGCAGCGCGGGCAGGAAGCCAAGCGTGGGCAGGTTCGGGCCGAACACGGCGCGAAGGCTCAGCAGGATGGGGAAGAACAGCGCGAGCAGCGCCAGGGCGGGAATCGTCTGGACGAGGCTGGCAAAGCCCAGTGCGCCGCGCGCGACCGCCTGGCTCCGGCTGGCCCATACGGCCAAAGGCAGCGCCACCGCGATGCCGAGGCCGATGGCGCACGCGGCAAGGATGACGTGCTGCGCGAGCGCATCGCCCAGCCCCATCAGTGCGGTCCATACGCCGCTCATGCCTCCAGCTCCTTGAGCCGCTGCGCTTGGTGGCGCGGCACTGCAACCAGTGCCTGCGCGACATCGCCGCCGCCACCGCTCGCCAGTGCATTCGGGGTTTCGTCCGCGACGATTCTGCCGCCGTCCATCACGAGCACGCGATCTGCAAGGATCAGCGCCTCGGCCATGTCGTGCGTTACCATGATCGTCGTCAGGTCCAGCTTCTCGTGCAGGTCGCGCACGCGCGTGCCCAGCGCATCGCGGGTCACGGGGTCGAGCGCGCCGAAGGGTTCGTCCATCAGCAGCAGTGTCGGATCGCCTGCCAGCGCGCGCGCCACGCCGACGCGCTGCTGCTGCCCGCCGGACAGGGCATCGGGCAGGCGGCCCGCCATCGACGGATCGAGATCGACCAATTCGAGCAGTTCGCCGATCCGATCGGCGGTCAGGCGCTCGCCCACCAGCCGCGGTCCGATCGCGATATTCTCGCCCACACTCATGTGCGGGAACAGCCCGATCCGCTGGAACACGTAGCCCATGCGGCGGCGCATCTCGCTGGCATCGCGGGTGACGACATCCTCGCCATCCAGCTGCACGCGACCCTGCGTTGGCTCGACCAGCCGGTTGATCGTTTTCAGGAGGGTCGACTTGCCCGATCCCGACGCGCCCACCAGCGCCACGAAACTGCCCGGCTCGATCGTCAGGTCGATCCCGGCGAGAGCGTGAGTGCTGTCATAGCGCTTGGTAACGCCTTCGAACGCGAGCGATGCTGCCATGCTTTCAGATGTTAACCGGCAAGCACCGGAAGCGAAAGGTCGAGCACCACCTGCAGGCCATCGTCGCTCCACTTCCGGTCGATCTTGCCCTGCAACTGGCCTTCGACGCTCATCCGCAGCAGCCGCGATCCGAACCCTTCGCTGGCCTCTTCCTTGGCCGTGACCCCGCGTTCGAGCCAGGTGATCCGCAAGCCTTCGGCACCTTCTTGTGCGATCGTCACCTGCACGGTGCCTTCATCGCGCGCGAGCACACCGTATTTTGCGGAATTGGTCGCCAGTTCGTGGAATACGAGAGCCAGCGGCGTGGCCGAGCGAGGATGGATCGCCGGATCGTCTCCGGTGATCGAGACACGCGGCGTGTCGCCATCGTGATAAGGGGCGAAAATCTGCGCAAGCAGGCCGTGCAATGAATTTTCCTGGGCCATGCCTGCGGGCGCGACGAATTCGTGAGCCCGGCCAAGCGCGGCGATCTTGTCGGTCATCTCGGCTGCGAAATAGCGCAATTGCGGGTCGCGCCGGGCGGACAGCGTTATCAGGCTGGCGATGACGGCAAAGATATTCTTGATCCGGTGCGACAATTCGCGCGCCAGCAGGTCGCGATTCTCAGACAGGCGATGGGCGTCGTCGATATCGATGACGGTACCGACCCAGCGCCACGTGCCATCTGCCAGTTCGATCGGCACACCACGGCTGAGCGCCCAGCGATACGAACCATCGGCAAGGCGAAGGCGCCATTCATCGTCGAACACCCGCTTCTGCCGCGATGCAGCGTCAATCTTCTCGACAGTCGACGCAAAATCGTCCGGGTGAATATGCGCGCGCCAGTCATCCAGCCGCTTGGGCGGCTCTGCCCCCGTCACTTCGTCCCAGCGTGCGTTGAAGAAATCGAAATTCAGGTCGCCGTCTGCCGACCAGGCAATTCCGGGCACCGAATCGAGCACCAACGAAAGCATGCGCGCGCGATCTTTCTCGCCCTGGCGCGATCGCAGTGCGTCGCGCTCGTTCACAAAGCGGCGCAACGCCGACTTTGCGAGAACCCGCAGCCCTTCCTGTTGAAGCTCGGTCAGCCCCTCCGGTCGCGGCTGCGTGTCGATTACGCACAGCGCTCCCAGCTCGGTTCCGTCTTCGGTAATCAGCGGAGCCCCGGCATAAAAGCGGATATGCGGTTCGTCCGTTACCAGCGCATTGTCTGCAAAAAGCGGGTCTTTGGTGGCATCGGGCACAATGAACAGGTCATCGCCCTGCATCGCATGCGCGCAGAAGCTGACCGAGCGCGGTGTCTCGCGGCTCTCTATCCCGTGCCGGGCGAGAAAGCGCTGCCGCTTCTGTTCGACGATCGTGACGCTTGCGGTCGGCGTGTCGCACAGCCTGGCTGCGAAATCGGCAATGGAGCGAAGCTCGACATCGTCTTCGAGCGAATCGATTCCGTAGGGCGCCAGCTCGAGAGCGCGCCCACCCGGCCCTTCAGCCGAGACTTCCGGGCGATTCGTACCCGGGCCTGCATCGGAGATAATTGAATCCATCCACCCCTTCCGATGCCATCATATAGGCAGGGTGTTGCCGAACACCAGAAAAGCTTTGCAAACAGTGACATATGTTAAGTTTTGCAGAGACTTACGTGCGCGAGTTTGCGCTGGTCTGCACGCTTGCTATGCGCAGCCGCAAAGAAGAGGATATCTAATGCGCGCTACCCCCGATTTCGATTTCCAGCTTGGCGAAGCGGCTGAAATGATCCGCGAAACGGTTGCCCGGTTCGCCGACGAGCAGATCGCGCCACTGGCTGCCAAGATCGACCGCGAGGACTGGTTCCCCAAGGACGAGCTGTGGGCGCAGATGGGCGAGCTTGGCCTGCACGGAATCACGGTGGACGAGGCCGATGGCGGGCTCGGCCTCGGTTACCTCGAACACGTTATCGCCGTGGAGGAAGTCAGCCGGGCGAGCGCTTCGCTCGGCCTCAGCTACGGCGCGCATTCCAACCTGTGCGTCAACCAGATCCGCCGCTGGGGTAACGAGGAGCAGAAGGCAAAGTATCTCGCCCCGCTGATCTCCGGCGAACATGTCGGCTCGCTCGCGATGAGCGAGGCGGGCGCGGGGTCGGACGTCGTTTCGATGAAACTGAAGGCCGACGCGGTGCAGGGCGGCTACGTGCTCAACGGCACCAAGTTCTGGATCACCAACGCGCCTTTTGCCGATACGCTGGTGGTCTACGCCAAGACCGACAGCGAAGCCGGATCGCGCGGGATCACCGCTTTCCTGATCGAGAAGGACGATCCCGGCTTCTCCATCGGCCAGAAGATCGAGAAAGTCGGCATGCGCGGCTCGCCTACCGCCGAGCTGGTGTTCGACGACTGCGAAATCCCGGAGGACCGCGTGATGGGCCCGGTCGGCGGCGGCGTGAGCGTGCTGATGAGCGGGCTGGATTACGAGCGCGTGGTGCTCGCCGGATTGCAGCTCGGCATCATGCAGGCGTGCCTCGACACAGTCATCCCGTACCTGCGCGAGCGCAAGCAGTTCGGCAAGCCGATCGGCAGCTTCCAGCTGATGCAGGCCAAAGTGGCGGACATGTATGTCGCGCTGCAATCGGCCCGCGCCTACACCTACGCGGTCGCCAAGAGCTGCGATGCGGGCCAGACGACCCGCTTCGACGCGGCGGGCGCGATCCTGCTCGCGAGCGAGAACGCCTTCCGCGTGGCGGCGGAGAGCGTGCAGGCACTTGGCGGTGCGGGCTACACGCTCGACTGGCCAGTGGAACGCTACATGCGCGATGCCAAGCTGCTCGATATCGGTGCGGGCACGAACGAGATCCGGCGGATGCTGATCGGCCGCGAACTGATCGGGGCGGCAGGGTAATCAATCCTCACGAGGGGGCAAGGTCGGCGGTGGCTCAATCGTAACGCTGAGGCTTTCGCGCAGCTCCTCCAGTGAGAGAGGTTCCGCCGGAAGCGTGAAGCGATCTGGCGGAATGGGGTCGAACGAAAGGTCCGTCAGTTCGACTGACAGCATCCTTAGCGGCGCACCTTGTTCGAGCAGAGCCATCATGCTTTCGCCCATCATGCCTAGCATGGTGCCAAGTTGACCCATCCCTTTCAGGGATGCGCTATTCGCGTCAACAATCGCCTTGCCGAGCGGAGCCAGGGCAGAATCGTTTGAGATCACGATAGAGGCATATACGGGTTTGCCGAGCTTCTCGTTGAGGATGCCGTATGCCATGCCGGCGCGGCCCCCAACCGTTTGCGGCTCCATAGGAGCGAACTTGCTCTTAAGGTCCGATATGAAATCTTCGGAGTCGGGCAATTTTACGCCCATCCTGTCCATGGCCTCTCGCTGGACGGTCAGCTGATCCTCCATGCGCACCACGACAAAGTCGTCGGCATCCTTTGTCACGAGATACAGGTCGCCTTCCGACATGAGGTAATAGCTGCCGAGGTTAGCCATCTGGATGCGAACGGCTCCGTTCTCGTCCGCTTCAACAGTCATTTCCATATTCATCAGCGCATTATCATCGACGGTTTCGTAACGTCCGGCGATGTCTGCGTGGGCCGGGGTCGCAGGGAGTGCTGCGAATGTCAGGCTGGCGAGCAGGGCTGCAATGATCCTCAATGTGTGACCTCTCATAACTTGGCGCGAGGATGCAGGGGC
This sequence comes from Alteriqipengyuania sp., assembly GCF_964222115.1. Taxonomy (NCBI): domain Bacteria; kingdom Pseudomonadati; phylum Pseudomonadota; class Alphaproteobacteria; order Sphingomonadales; family Erythrobacteraceae; genus Alteriqipengyuania; species Alteriqipengyuania sp. The sequence goes on along the minus strand of NZ_CAXQBM010000032.1, from coordinate 21,231 downwards.
GTTAGGGCGCACACAAGGAGTTTTGATGACCGCACCCGTACTCACCTCGATGCTCGACCGCGAAGCGCCGGACGCGAAGGCCCGCTTCGAGCATAACAAATCGCTGGCGACCGAGCTGCGCGCCAAGGTCGACGAGGCCGCGCTGGGTGGGAGCGAGAAGCACCGCGAGCGTCACGTGTCGCGCGGCAAGCTGCTTCCTCGCGAGCGCGTCGAGCGGCTGCTCGATCCCGGCTCGCCGTTCCTCGAAGTCGGTCAGCTGGCCGCCAACGGAATGTACGAGGGCGACGTGAACGGCGCCTCGATGATTTGCGGCGTGGGGCGCGTTTCCGGGCGGCAGGTGATGATCGTGTGCAACGATCCGACCGTGAAGGGTGGGTCCTACTACCCGATGACAGTCAAGAAGCACCTGCGCGCGCAGGAAATTGCGCAGGAGAACCGCCTGCCGTGCATCTACCTGGTCGACTCCGGCGGTGCGAACCTGCCCTACCAGGCGGAGGTTTTCCCGGACAAGGAGCACTTCGGGCGCATCTTCTTCAACCAGGCTCAGATGAGCAGCCTCGGCATTCCGCAGATCGCCTGCGTGATGGGTTCTTGCACCGCGGGCGGTGCCTATGTCCCCGCGATGAGCGACGAGAGCGTGATCGTGCGCAACCAGGGCACGATCTTCCTCGCCGGGCCCCCGCTGGTGAAGGCCGCGACGGGTGAGGAGATCAGCGCCGAGGATCTGGGTGGCGGCGATCTGCACGCGAAGAAGTCGGGCGTGGTCGATCACCTCGCCGAAAACGATGAGCACGCGCTGACCATCGTGCGAGATATCGTCAGCCATCTGGGCGCAAACACCGACGCTGCAACGAATGTGAAGTTGCAAGACCCGCGCCCGCCGAAGTTCGATGCGGAAGACCTCTACGCGCTGATACCCGAGGACGTGCGCGCGCCCTACGATGTGCACGAAGTGATCGCGCGGCTGACAGACGGCAGCGAGTTTCACGAGTTCAAGAAGGACTATGGCAGCTCGCTGGTGTGCGGCTTCGCGCATATCTGGGGTATGCCGGTGGCGATCCTCGCCAATAACGGCGTGCTGTTTTCCGAAAGCGCGGTGAAGGGCGCGCATTTCATCGAGCTGGCGTGCCAGCGGCGCATCCCCTTGCTGTTCCTCCAGAACATCTCGGGCTTCATGGTCGGCGGGAAGTACGAGGCGGAAGGGATTGCGAAGCACGGCGCGAAGCTGGTCACTGCGGTGGCCACCGCCACCGTGCCCAAGGTGACGATCCTGATCGGCGGCAGTTTCGGCGCGGGCAATTACGGGATGGCGGGCCGCGCCTATAGCCCGCGCTTCCTGTTCAGCTGGCCCAACAGCCGCATCTCGGTCATGGGCGGCGAACAGGCCGCTTCGGTGCTCGCCACGGTCCACCGCGACGCGGACTCGTGGTCCGAGGAACAGGCCGAGGAATTCAAGGCCCCGATCCGCCAGAAATACGAGGACGAGGGCAACCCCTACTACGCCACAGCGCGCCTTTGGGACGACGGCGTGATCGACCCGGTCCAGACTCGCGACGTGTTGGGCCTCGCCTTCTCCGCTTGTCTCGAAGCACCCATCGCGGACCGTCCGCAATTCGGCGTGTTCAGGATGTAGGTACCTTCGGGGGGAGGGGAATCATTATGATGGAGATGCTCAAGCTCGCGGCGGTGACCGTGGTGACGGTGGTGGTCACGGTTGTGCTGCACGAGCTCGGCCACCTCGCGGCGGCCAAGGCGCTGGGCTATGAGGCCATCATCCGGCTCAACAGCGTGAGCGTAATCGGCGGCACGCATAGTGTGCGCGATGCAATCATCATCGATGCGGCTGGCCCGCTCGTGACGCTGGTCATTGCCGCCATCGGGCTGGCAATGGCGCACCGTCCGGGCGGCCTGGGTGCCACCATCGTGTTCGCCGCGCTGATGATGCGCATTCTCGCAACTGCGGTGAGCATCGGTAATCCCAATGACGAAGCGCGGATCAGCAGCGTGCTGGGGCTGGGCATGTGGACCCTTCCCGCGCTGGTCGTGGCCATCCTGCTCTGGATGATGGTGCTGGTCGCGCGGCGCAGTGAGACGGGCCCGAAGTGGTTCGCGGTCTCATGGATCGGGGCTTCCATCGGGTTCACGGGGGTCGTTTTCGGGGAGCGGTTTCTTCCGGCAATCCCGGTCTGACATCTGCTGCCGATGGATCCGGCTAACCGATTGCCCGCTTCACCACTTTTGCTAGTTTGATTGCGGACGGACAGGGGGCGAACGTGGTAACAATGGCAGATTCCAGAACCCGCAAGACCGGGGTCGAACCGCAGATCGTCGACTACGTGCTCGCGGCGGGTGCAGTCGCGATGCTGGCGGGGATGCTGACGGCGATCGCGCGCGGCTATCCCGAATGGGGCCTGCTTCACTGGCCGATCTGGGCTCACCTCGCGACCCTTGCCATCGCATTGTCGCTCACCCCGATCATGCTGGTGCGCCAGCGCGGCGACCTGTGGCACCGGCGCATGGGTTATGTGTGGCTCGCCTGCATGGTGGTAACTTCGCTGGTCAGCTTCCTCGTCCCGCCGCCCGGCACGCTCAGCCCGATCTTCATCCTCTCGATCCTGACGCTCGCGATCAGCTTCAGGGTCTGGCAGACAGCGCGCGCGCACCAGTGGAAGCAGCACCGCACCAATGTGCGCGGCATAGTGATTGGCGGGCTGCTGCTGGCCGGGTTCATGACATTCCAGTTCGGCCGCCTGTTCGATCGCTGGATTCACGGGCTTGCGGGAACGACCATCGGCTGAGCGATCAGCGGGCTCGGGTGTACACCCCGCTGAAGCTCACATTGGCGCCGCCACACTTGCGATTATCCGCGATCAGCAGGAAATCCGGCAGAAGCGTCAGTTCCAGCTCGCACAGGTTCTCGTCTGCATAGGTCGCGCGATGGCCGGCGATTGCCAGTCGGTCGTTGACCTCGCCGATATGGATCGAGATCCACTCGTTCTCCTCGGGCCGCGCAGGCCAGAACGCTTCGCCGACGATATATGTTCGACCATCCTTGGAAAGGATGTCCACATCCGCGCTCATCCCGTCGCTCCAAGCGCCCAGCCATCGGGCCAGCGGGGGGCGCGCGTCGAGCGGACGGATATGGAGCGCGCCGATATTGATCCACCCTGCGGTCCCGCCTTGAGTACTGGGATAGAATGCGCACACGAAGTCGCCGATCCTGCGGCCGACGACCAGATTGTCCCCGTCGATCACGTAGGAATTGCTGCGGCAACCACTCGCTTGCGGGCAGCCATCGGCATCCTTGTAGAAGAACGCGCGTTTTGCGGTGATCTGTGCCTGGCGGAAGCCTTCGCCTTGCGTGAACAGGCCGGTGCGGCATGTGGTGTCCTGCGCAGCTGCGGCCGCAGGGGCGAACAGGGCCGTTGCCACGGCGATGGTTGCGATATTCAGCTTGCGAAGCACGGCATCCTCCTGCTGCGCGACCGGTGCCGATCTTGCCGCGAAGCGCCGCGTTTGGCCAGAGCAATGGCCCTATAGCGCGTGCCCGCAGGCATGGCCGCTCGCCCAGGCCCATTGGAAATTGTACCCGCCGAGCCAGCCGGTCACGTCCACCGCCTCTCCGATCGCGAAGAGCCCGGGCACCTTCCTGGCTTCCATCGTCTGCGAGGAAAGCTCGGCGGTCGAGATGCCGCCTGCGGTCACTTCCGCCTTGGCAAACCCTTCTGTGCCATTGGGATGGAAGGGCCATGCGCGCAGGCGATCTTCTGCTGCGGTCAGTACCTTGTCGGAGAGTCCTTGCAGCGGTCCGCCAAGATCCAGCCGCCCGCCCAGCGTATCGGCCAACCGCTCGGGCAGAATCTCGCGCAGTACCTGCTGCATCGTGGCGCGCGGGGTGCTCGCCTTACGCTCGACCAGCCAGCCACGTGGTGCATCGGGAGTGAAGTCGATCCGCAGCAAGTCGCCGTGCCGCCAGTAGGAACTGGCTTGCAGGATTGCGGGGCCGGACAGGCCCTTGTGCGTCAGCAGCGCCGCCTCGCGGAATGTCGCCTTCCCGGCGCTCGCGATCACGTCGCTTGATACGCCGGATAGCTCGCGGAACAGCACGTCTTCGCCGCCCAGCGTCAGCGGAACGAGTGCGGGTCGCGGCTCGACCACCTTGAGGCCGAACTGCCGCGCGAGGTCGTAGGCAAAGCCGGTCGCGCCCATTTTCGGGATCGAAGGCCCGCCGGTCGCGATCACCAGCGCAGATGCGGTGAGGGCTTCGCCATTGGCTACGACGCTGAATCCGTCCTCGCCGCGCGACACCGCGCCGACCTCCTGCCCCGTCCGCACCTCTACACTGCCCTTTTCACATTCCTCGAGCAGCATCTCGACAATCTGCTTCGCAGATCCATCGCAGAACAGCTGGCCGAGCGTCTTTTCGTGCCAGGCGATGTCGTACCGCTCTACCAGGTCGAGGAAATCGTGCGGGGTGTAGCGCGCCAGCGCCGACTTGGCGAAGTGCGGATTGGCGGAGAGGTAGTTCGCTGGGCCAGCGCCGAGATTGGTGAAATTGCACCGCCCGCCGCCCGAGATGAGGATCTTCTTGCCGACCTTGTCGCTCTTTTCGAGCAACAGCACGCGCCGCCCGCGCTGGCCTGCGATAGCCGCGCAGAAAAGCCCTGCCGCACCTCCGCCGAGGATGATTGCGTCATATCGGTCAGATTGCGGCATAGGCGAGGAGAACGGCTCCGATAAGTGTCGGGAGCGAAGCGATGCGGAACGCCCAGGTCGGGATGCGGGCCGCCCACCACCGGGCATAGGCATTGTGCCAGTTGCGCGGGAGCAGTAGGATCAGCACGGAGGTTGCGAGGACAAACCAGCCGATTGCTTCGAATGCCACTGGCGATTTGGAGGCATCCGCGCGCATAATCATCGCCGCCCCTGCCAGCCCACGTAGGCCGTGTTCACCGACCTGGATCGCCCACGTGCTGCCCATTGCCGCCAACCCCGCGCGCGCCTTTCCCGGATCGGAAACGCAAAGCACGGCAACAAACGCCAGCCAGGCGCTCGCCGCAAAGATGACGAGGAGCGCAGCTGTTTGCCAGATGGCCACCGGCTTGCGCCCCCGTACCGATCAGATGTCGAGGTTGGCGACGTTCAGTGCATTGTCCTGGATGAACTCGCGCCGGGTTTCGACCACGTCGCCCATCAGGCGGCTGAAAATCTCGTCGGTCACGTCCGCATCCTCGATCTTCACCTGCAACAGCGCTCGGTTATCCGGGTCGAGCGTGGTCTCCCACAGCTGTTCCGCGTTCATTTCGCCAAGGCCCTTGTAGCGCTGGACCGAGAGACCCTTGCGCCCTGCCGCGAGCACGGCGGCGAGCAGCTGCGTCGGGCGGGTGATTGCGCCTTCCACCGGCGGCGCGACTTCCTCTTCGCCATCGGCGGTTTCTGTCGGCGCTTCGGCACCCGAAGTGCCCGGCTTCACGAGGCGAGAGGGCGCGGCATAGGCATCCACTTCCTCGCCCGCGACCTTGTGCAGCTTGCGCGCTTCGGCGCTTTCGAGGAATTTCTCCTCGATCAGGTGGCTGTCGGTCACGCCGCGCCACAGGCGGTCGAGCCGGATCCCGCCATCGGGGGAACGCTCTCCGCTCCATTGTGCTTCGGGGTCACCCATCTGGAGCCGTGCCGCGGCGCGATCCAGTGCTTCGGCGGACGCGATGTTGTCGAGGTCGAAAGCGCCCGCCATGGCCAGCGCCTCGATGATCGCCTCGTCATACTTGCGCGGTGCATAGGCGATCAGGTTGCGCATCCGCAGCGCATGGTCGACCAGCGCGGTCAGCTCTGCCCCGCCACGGTCGCCGCCGCTGCTTTCGAGGATACGGCCTTCAAGCCCCTCGGCGACCAGATAACGGTCGAGTGCACGCTCGTCCTTCAGGTATACCTCGCTGCGCCCGCGCGCGACCTTGTAGAGCGGCGGCTGGGCGATGAAGAGGTGCCCCGCCTTCACGATCTCGGGCAGCTGGCGGTGGAAGAAGGTCAGCAGCAGGGTGCGGATGTGCGCACCGTCCACGTCGGCGTCGGTCATGATGACGATCTTGTGGTAGCGCAGCTTCTCGATGTTGAAATCGTCGCGGATGCCAGTGCCCATCGCCTGGATCAGCGTGCCGACTTCCTTCGAAGAGATGATCCGGTCGAACCGCGCGCGCTCGACGTTCAGGATCTTGCCCTTGAGCGGCAGGATGGCCTGCGTCTTACGATCACGCCCTTGCTTCGCCGAACCGCCTGCCGAGTCACCCTCGACCAAGAAGAGCTCGCACTTGGACGGATCGCGTTCCTGGCAGTCGGCCAGCTTGCCGGGGAGCGAGGCGACGCTCATCGCGCCCTTGCGACTCATCTCGCGCGCGCGGCGCGCGGCCTCGCGCGCGGCGGCGGCATCGACGATCTTCTGGACGATGGCCTTGGCGTGGTTGGGGTTCTCCTCCAGCCACTCGGTCATCTTCTCGCCCATCAGCGCTTCCAGTGGCTGGCGGACTTCGGAGGAAACCAGCTTGTCCTTGGTCTGCGAAGAGAACTTGGGATCGGGCAGCTTGACCGATACGATCGCGGTCAGCCCTTCGCGCATGTCCTCACCCGAGAGCGAGACCTTTTCCTTCTTCAGCAGGCCGCTGGCGCTCGCGTAATTGTTGAGCGTGCGGGTCAGCGCGGCGCGGAATGCGGCCAAGTGCGTGCCGCCATCGCGCTGCGGGATGTTGTTGGTGAAGCACAGCACGTTCTCGTAGTAGGAATCGTTCCATTCGAGCGCGACATCGATCCCGATCCCGTCCTTCTCCGCCGAGACCGCGATGGGTTCGGGGATCAGCGCCGCCTTGTTGCGGTCGAGGTAGTTCACGAAGGCCGCGATCCCACCTTCGTAGAACAGGTCGTGTTCCTCCACCTCTTCGCTTCGCCGGTCGCGCAGCTTGATGTGCACACCCGAGTTGAGGAAGGCGAGCTCGCGGTAGCGGTGTTCCAGCTTCTCGAAATCGAACTCGGTGACATTCTTGAACGTCTCCTCGCTCGCTTTGAAGGTGACGCGGGTGCCCTTCTTGAGGCCATTCTCGTCGCCGTTCGAATCGACCGGGGGCGCATCGCCGCGCACTTCGAGGCTGTTCACGGCGTCGCCGTGCTCGAAGCGCATCCAGTGTTCCTTGCCGTCGCGCCAGATGACCAGCTCGAGCCATTCGGACAGCGCGTTCACCACCGAGACGCCCACGCCGTGCAGCCCGCCCGAGACCTTGTAGGCATTGTCGTCGCTGGTGTTTTCGAACTTCCCGCCCGCGTGCAGCTGGGTCATGATGACCTCTGCGGCGGAGACGCCTTCGCCCTTGTGCATGTCGACCGGGATGCCGCGGCCATTATCTTCCACCGAGACGCTGCCATCGGGGTTCAATTCGATCAAAACGAGGTCGCAATGGCCGGCCAGCGCCTCATCGATGGCGTTGTCGGACACCTCGAAAACCATGTGGTGCAGGCCCGAACCATCGTCCGTATCGCCGATATACATGCCGGGGCGCTTGCGGACCGCGTCGAGGCCCTTGAGCACCTTGATCGAATCCGCGCCGTATTCGCCGGTTTTCCGGCCTTTTTCCGTATTTTCGTCCATCGAGGGAATATAGGCGCGGCTACTGCGAAACCCAAACGAATCATGGCGAGATTCTGGCATTTTTCCACGGGATGTAGGCCTGCCAATGGACACGATGTGGCGGGCACTGCATTAACCGGGAATGGTGATGACGCTGATCGTGGTGGCGGTCGTGTCGGGCGCGCTCCTGGCAGGCGCGGCCTGGGGGCTCTATGCGCCGCTTGGCAAGCGGACGGAGGGCTTCCTCGTCGCACTTGCGGGCGGCGCATTGTTACTGTCGGTCACCAGCGAATTGATCGAACCGTCGATCCAGCGCAGCTCAGTCTGGATCGCTGCGGGAGGCGTTCTGGCCGGGGCAGGCATGTTCACGCTGGCCGACTGGCTGGTGAAGGAGAAGTGGGGCGGCGGTTCCGGGGGTGGACTGCTCGCCGCAATCACTCTCGACGGGATTCCCGAAAATCTCGCCTTGGGTGTCGCGCTGATTGGTGCGGGGCCGATGGAGGTCGCCGCGCTGGCCGGCTCGATCCTTCTCTCCAATCTGCCCGAGGCGGCAGGCGGCGCTAAGGAAATGGCCGATGACGGTCGCTCGAGGGGAAAGGTGTTTCTGCTGTGGGCGGGTACGGCGGCAATCCTGTCGCTGGCGGCAATTGCAGGCAATCTGCTGCTGGAAGGGGCGAGCGAAACGCATCTTGCCGCGATCCGTTGCTTTGCTGCCGGGGCGGTGATCGCCAGTCTTGCGGTCGAGGTCTTCCCGCAGGCATTCAGGGAGGATGATTACTGGGCGGGCATCGCGACTGCCATCGGTGCGGTGCTGGCATTCCTGCTCGGCTCGCTCGGCGGCGGGTGAGCGATTGACGTTGCGGAAGGCTTGGCCCATCGCGCCTGCGCAATGCTTTCCGTCCTCGACATCTTCCGCATCGGGATCGGCCCATCGTCTTCGCACACTGTCGGCCCCATGCGGATCGCGCGGCGGTTCGTGCGTGCGCTGGGCAAGTCGGGCGCGCTGGACAAGGTCGCGCGCGTTACCGTCGAATTGCAGGGTTCACTGGCGCTGACCGGGATCGGCCATGGGACGGTGGATGCGAGCATCCTTGGCCTTGCGGGCTTTGCGCCCGACAGGACCGACCCGGATGAGGCCGCAGAGGCCTTGCGGGGGATCGAGGTCGACAAGTGCCTGTCGCTGGGCGGCCAGCGCCGGATAGGCTTCGACCGGGCGAGAGATATCGACCTTGCCGGGCACATCATCCCCGAACTGCACCCTAATGGCACGGTGCTGCGCGCTTTCGATAACGGCGGCGAGGTGCTGCTTGAACGGACCTATTATTCAACCGGCGGCGGGTTTGTTGCTTCCGAAAAGCAGCTGCGCAGCCCGCCCAAGGATGACCGGGTCGAGGCCGGACCCAGCGTGCCGCATCCCTTTGGTTCGGCAGCCGAACTGCTCAGCCTGTGCGACGCGCATGGCCTTTCCGTTGCCGAGCTGATTCTCGCCAACGAAGACGCCATGCGCCCGCGCGAAGAAACCATCGCCGGACTCGACCGGATCGCCCAGGCGATGGACCAGTGCATCGACCGGGGGCTGAACCAGCGGGGCGTGTTGCCCGGAGGGCTGAAGGTGCAGCGACGGGCGCCCGACCTGTGGGAGAAGCTTTCCGGCAACCCCCAATCGAACGAGCGCGAGCAGCTGTTCGACTGGCTCAATTGCTATGCGATGGCGGTGAACGAGGAGAATGCGGCGGGTGGCCGCGTCGTCACCGCGCCCACCAACGGCGCGGCGGGCATCATCCCGGCGGTGATTCGTTTCTATTGCAAGACCGCAGACGATGATGACTGCATCGAGAAACGGCGGCTGTTCCTGCTCACCGCGGGCGCGATCGGCCTGCTCTACAAGCAGCGTGCAAGCATTTCCGGCGCCGAACTGGGCTGTCAGGGCGAGGTCGGCGTGGCTTGCTCGATGGCGGCCGGCGGCCTCGCGGCCCTGTGGGGCGGGTCGCCGGTGCAGGTCGCGTCGGCGGCGGAAATCGGGATGGAGCACAACCTGGGCCTCACCTGCGATCCGGTTGGCGGGCTGGTGCAGGTGCCTTGTATCGAGCGCAATGCGATCGGCGCGGTCAAGGCGGTCAACGCAGCGCGGCTTGCGTTGCACCGGACGGGGGCGGAGAGCCTCGTCAGCCTCGATCAGGTGATCGAGACCATGCGCCAGACCGGGCTCGACATGAGCAACAAGTACAAGGAAACGAGCCAGGGCGGGCTGGCGGTCAACGTCGTCGAATGCTGATTGCGCGGCGTCGCCTCAGGGGGCGGTGGCCTGCATGGCGAAGGCCGGACGGAAATCGACGGTCCCCTGCCAGATCGCCTGATGGAACACCGGGGCCAACGCCGCGCGGGTGGCAGCATCGAACTGCGTTACGTGACATTGCGTGGCAGCGTTTGCCGCGGCGAGATCGGCATCCTCGTATTCGATCCGGACGCTCAGCAATTCCGGGTCGGTCTTTGCCCAGCGCTCCAGCTCGGCGACAGGTGCAACCCGATCGGCACGGATGCCGAAATACAGCAGCTGCGGGCGCTCGGCTGCGGGCATGGCCTGCACCAGTTGCGTGGTGAAGGCGTGCACCATCCGGTGATCGACATGCCCATAACCCCCATCCGGCCCCCAGGTGATGATCGTACCCGGCCGGATCCCCTGGATCTCGCGCGATAGCGCTGCCGCAAGGCCGTTTCCGTCAGGAGTGCCGCGCGCTTCGTCTCCATGTCCACCATCGGGAAAATCGAGCATGCGGGGAGCGGGCAGGCCAAGCGCCGAGGCCGCGCAGGTCGCCTCCGCTGAACGTGCGGCAGCCAGAGCCTCGCCTGGTGCATAATCCGACACGCCGGGCCCCGCATCGCCCCGCGTCGTGTAGAGCAGGCGCACGTCCGCTCCGGTGCGGACCAGGGCGGCGAGCGCGGGCGCCATGGGCAGTTCGTCGTCGGGATGGGCGAGGATCACCAGCACGGGGCTGGACTGTTGGTCCGTAGCCTCCGCAGAACCCGCGAGCATCACGGATGCGGCATCGAGGTGCGCATTTGCTCCGGTCGGGATCATGGCCATGGCCCATAACGCCATCATTACTGCCAGCCGCATGCGCATACCCCCCCCCCTTCTTGGACGCCGAGGTTATGGCAAGGCTGCCCGCGTTGGTCGATAGTCAACCTGCCCAAACGCAATGGGCCCGCCTGCCGGGGGTGGCAGACGGGCCCAGGGACCAAATTCAGGGGAGGGAATGCGTCAGGATCGCCGCCGGGCGGTGTCGCATGCAACGATCGAGAGGAAGGCCGGGGGCAGATCAAGGGGGGGAGAGGACGATCCGCCTCCCGGCTCCGAGGGGGGAAATAATCTTGCGTCCGATAATATGAAAGTGAGAAAACTCGCAGGAGTGTACACTTTTATGCAACACTGATCCGGCTGCCGATCAGGCGAATCCGGCCCGTACGCTTTCGGGCAGGGCGCCCCGTTTTCTGCCGACGACGACGAAATATTCGAGCCAGTCCCCATCGATAGACAACCTGTGGCGGTATCGTTCGATATGATGCAACTCGATCAGGTCCTCCGCCAGCAACAATTTTACAAAATCGGCGAAATCGCCGCCCGAACCGCCGCGCAGGAAATCGGTCTTGATGTTGAACGCGATCCAGCCGTCTTCCGCGATCGTCTCCATCGCCGCGACAAAGGCCGGAGCGGGAATGTCGTCGAAACCGAGCGCGGCGACGCAGGTGACGGCAGTCAGCTGCCAGTCGGCAAGGTCGGCGCGTTGCTTGTCGCTCAGCGCGGTCATATCGGCGACGAGGTAATCGTCGTAGGCGCCTGGGCGATCGCGCAAGGCGGCGGTTCTCGCTTCGGGAATGATATCCAGCCCGACCACACGCGACACGCCGACCCGGTCCAGTTCCTGCGCGACGATCCCGTTGCCTGCGCCAAGGTCTAGCACGCGCTGCGTCTGGATCGATTCGCGGGCATGTTCGACCGCGCCGGTCAGTCGCGAAACGACCACTTCGGGCGACTGGCACCGCAACCGCTCGTAGAACAGCTGTTCGTACAGGCCGGGCCGATCATAGATCGCATCGTAATCGTGGAATTTGATCTGCCGCGTTTCGCCTCCCTCTGTCAGGTAGAAAAAGGCTTCGTTCTGGCCGAGATCATGGCTCGGCTGCTTGGGGAACTGGATGGCGTGGCGCGCCGGGATGCAATCGGAATATTTGTGGGTGGTGATGTAAGGCCTCCTGTTTCCGGATCGGAGGATAGGCGCCTTGGGTCTCAGTGCAACCACAGTGGCGGCTGCCCGCTGGACAGGCGACGGGGCAGCACTTACCGCGCGGCCATGCAGCCAGACCATCTCCCCGATTCCATCCTTATCGTCGATTTCGGCAGCCAGGTGACGCAGCTGATCGCGCGCCGCGTGCGCGAGGCGGGCGTCTATTCCGAGATCGCACCGTTTTCGCAGGCGGAAGAGGCGTTCCACCGGCTCCAGCCCAAGGGCATAATCCTGTCGGGCTCGCCCGCCGGTGTGCCCGACGAAGGCAGCCCGCGCGCGCCGGACATGCTGTTCGAGGCGAGGCTGCCGATCCTCGGCATCTGCTACGGTCAGCAGGTGATGACGCACCAGCTGGGCGGGGAAGTGCGCCCGGGGCATGAAACGGGTGAAGGCGGCGAATTCGGGCGCGCCTTCCTCACCGTCACGAAGAGCTGCGCGCTGTTCGACGGATTGTGGAACGAGGGCGAGCGCCATCAGGTCTGGATGAGCCATGGCGACAAGGTGACGCGCTTTGCCGACGGGTTCGAGATCGTCGCCGTAAGCGACGGCGCGCCCTTCGCGGTAATCGCCGACGAAGCGCGCCGGTTTTACGGCACGCAATTCCATCCCGAAGTCGTCCATACGCCCGACGGGGCGAAGCTGATCGCCAATTTCGCGCACAAGGTCTGCGGCCTCGCGGGCGACTGGACGATGGCGGAATATCGCGAGACCAAGATCCGCGAAATCCGCGATCAGGTCGGCGATGGCAAGGTGATTTGCGGCCTCAGTGGCGGGGTCGATTCATCGGTCGCGGCGATCCTGATCCACGAGGCGATCGGCGAGCAACTGACCTGCGTGTTCGTCGACCACGGCCTGCTGCGTTTGAACGAGCGTGAACAGGTCGAGACCATGTTCCGCGACCACTACAACATCCCGCTGGTGGTGGTGGATGCGGAGGAGCGCTTCATGGCCGGACTCGCGGGCGAGACCGACCCGGAAAAGAAGCGCAAGTTCATCGGCAAGACCTTCATCGACGTGTTCGAGGAAGAGGCGAAGAAGATCGGCGGGGCCGATTTTCTCGCGCAAGGCACGCTCTATCCCGACGTGATCGAGAGCGTCTCCTTCACCGGCGGGCCTTCGGTCACGATCAAGAGCCACCACAATGTCGGGGGCCTGCCCGAGCGGATGAATATGCAGCTGGTCGAGCCGCTGCGCGAACTGTTCAAGGACGAGGTCCGCGAGCTGGGTCGTGAGCTGGGCCTGCCCGACATGTTCGTCGGCCGCCATCCGTTCCCCGGCCCGGGTCTCGCGATCCGCATCCCGGGCGAAGTCACCAAGGAGCGCTGCGACATCCTGCGCAAGGCGGACGCGATCTACCTCGAGGAAATCCGCAATGCCGGGTTGTACGACGCGATCTGGCAGGCCTTTGCCGTGCTGCTCCCGGTGAAGACCGTCGGCGTGATGGGCGATCATCGCACCTACGACAGTGTGTGCGGGTTGCGTGCGGTCACCAGCACCGACGGGATGACGGCAGACGTCTACCCCTTCGACGCGGGTTTCCTGACGAATGTGGCGACGCGCATCGTCAACGAAGTGCAGGGCATCAACCGCGTGGTGTACGACTACACGAGCAAGCCGCCGGGGACGATCGAGTGGGAGTGATATAGAATGGATCCGCGCTATAGTGAATGGCTCAAGCGTGCCGTGCCAAGCGAAGTCACGTGGCGTACCAAACTTTCTGAGCTTCGTAGGATCGAAAACGAGTACGGCGATCTCGACGAGTTGTTTGATGACGACGAACTCCAGTCAGTGGTTGAGAGCCTAACTTACGGAGCTGAGGACGAGCGTCTCGATAGGCCGAACCCCTCTAAACTCATTATTGAGGGTAACGTCCGGAATAATCTCGCATCATATAAATCTGCTGTTCTGAAATACGTTCGCTTCCGGCAAGACGTGGAATCCGAAGCGGCGCGGCCTGCGATCTCAGATGCTCGCGACCCATTGGATGATGCAAGACCAGAGACGTTCTCTTTAGAGCGCGACCTTCAAACCGCATTGCGAAATTCTATTAGTCAGTTGGAGTCCGGCCTTCGGATCATTGACGGGGGCGGCGAGAAATCTGTGCCATCGGGGAGGATTGATATCTTAGCCGCAGATAGGAACGATGTGCCGGTTGTGATTGAGTTGAAGGCAGTTACCGCGAGGCGCGACGCGATTGCTCAAATTTTAGCCTATATGGGCGACATCCAAGAGAACAGTCAAAGTGCTGTGCGGGGATTCCTGGTTGCACCCGAATTCGACGAGAAGTCCCAATCTGCGGCCAGAATGGTCCCTACACTGACACTCGTTAGCTATTCCTACAATTTCCTGTTCCATCACCATTGAACGAACTTTCCCTCGGCGATGATCCGCGTACTGAATCGCTTCGGCGGCTTCAGCCGCTGCTAGTGCAGAGGTTCGGGCGTATCGAGCGCGCTCCGAGGGAACGCAGCAAACCCGAATGGGTGCTGGTGCAGGGGTTATCGGCGCTCGCACCAAATCGGAGGTTTCGAACGCTGCGACCGATCGGTTGCTCGAACGACGTGGCATTGGGGGCTGGTAGCGCGTCGGTCATGACCGGTGCATTTTTACAGGGGCTTACACCGAAGCAGCCAACAGCTCACGCGCGATTTGCGCGTGGATCGCGTTGGTCGTGTCCGCCATCGGCTCGGCGATATTGAGGAAGCTGACGAGGATTTGCGGCTCCTCTCCGCTTCCCGGCGGGACGGCGAAGGCCACGTCGTTGCTCTGGTCGCGCTCGCTTGTGCCGGTCTTGTCGCCCGCGCGCCAGCCATCGGGGATGCCCGCGCGCAGCCGCGCCAGTCCGGTCACCGCGCCTTCCATCCAGCCTTGCAGGATCGCCCGATCGGCGGCGCCAAGGATATCGCCGAACAGGAAGCGCCCGAGCGTCTGCGCAAAGGCGCGCGGGGTCGAGGTGTCGCGCGGATCGCCCGGCTGGTTGGCGTTGAGCATTGGCTCGTAGCGGTCGAGCCGCGTCACTTCGTCGCCCAATTCCCGCAGGATGGCTGTAAACCCTTCCGGCCCGCCCATGTCGCGCAGCAGGATATTGGCCGCGGCATTGTCGCTGGTCTGGATTGTCGCCCTGGCAAGCTCGGCCACTTTCATGCGCGACCCGACCTTCTGCTCCACCACGGGTGAGAAGAAGACCAGATCATCCTGCTCGATGGCGAATGCATGATCGAGCGCGCGTTCGCCCCGCGCGGCGCGCAACAGGACTACGCCGCCGAGCAGCGCCTTGAATACCGAACACATCGCGAAACGCTCGTCCAGCCGTGTACCGATGATGCGTCCGCTCTCCCAATCGAGCCTCGCGAAGCCGAGCCGCCCGCCGTGGCTTGCCTCGATGCCAGCGAAATCGGCCTGCTCCAGAGAAAGCCTGGTGCAGCCTGCAAGGGCAAGCCCGGTTGCCCCGGCAAGCACTCTGCGCCGCGTGAGCTCTGATCCGATCATGTTGTGGCTCCTCCCTCAGAAATCCGTGCCTCTACGGGCATGAAAAAGGCCGCGCGGGAGAGCCCCGGCGGCCTTTCTCTTCTAGCGTTTCCGTCGCGCGTGTCAGCTTTCGCTGCTGGCGCGCTTGTACGGAATGAAGTCGGTCAGGAACAGCGGGGTGCCGAGCGATTCGACCATGGTCGGGTTGCGGACTTCGATCCGCGTGGTCTTGCACATCTGCGGGTAGTTATCGCGGATCACGATCACATCGCTCGAATCGAGCTGTTCGGGATAGCGCGTGTAATTGATGTAAACCGTGCGCCCGGTGTCGTAGACCAGTGCAGTGTCATCGATGATATACATCCGCGCGTTGCGGCGCGTGGAGATGCAGTTGGTCGGTTCGCCGGCCACGCGGCCTTCGAGCAGTTCGGCCAGTCGTTCGTCGCCCGTCCGCCGTTCGGCAGCGGCCGGTGCGGCTAGGGCCAGCGCGGTCAGTGAAAGTGCGGCTATGCGGAAGATCATGGCGTCGTCCTCTGGTTAGCTGTGCGGGCAGGAATACCGGCCCGCATATGAACAACGCATGAGGCTGGCGTCTGTGCCGCGCGCGGTCAGTGGCCCGGGTCCGCGCCTTCGGAAATGTCGGGCAGGGTGCTCTGGTCCACTCCGTCGGCAGGCCCGCCGATCAGGACGAAGCGCCGGTCGCAATAGCCGCAATCGACATAGCCGTGCTCGTCGATCTCCAGGTAGACCTTCGGATGGCCCAGCGCGGCCGCCCGATAGAGCTGTCCGCTGCGAATGTCTGTCGCGCCATCGCACCACACGCGGCGCGTGGTGACTCGCGAAATTTCGGGGGGAGGCGGCATCGGCATGGGCTGTGCGCATATCTTCGCACCGGCCACCGGGCAAGAGGGACCGTGCAAAGCTGTGGCCAATCGCAACGCTGCGGCCTAGGGGGTGGCGCATGGACACCCGCCCGGCGATTTCGATCAAGGACCTGACCAAGCGCTATGCCCCGAACAAGGGCGAAGAGGAGGGCAAGCTGGCGTTGAAAGGCGTCAGCTTCGATGTGCCGCAAGGCGGCATCTTCGGCCTGCTCGGCCCCAATGGCGCGGGCAAATCGACGCTGATCAATATCCTTGCCGGGTTGGTTACGCGCACCAGCGGCAGCGCCGAGATCTGGGGTTTCGACACGGAGACCAACCCACGCAACGCAAAGCGTGCGATCGGCATCGTCCCGCAGGAGATCGTGTTCGATCCCTTCTTCACCCCGTTCGAGGTGCTGGACAACCAGGGCGGCTTCTACGGCGTACCCAAGGCCGACCGGCGCAGCGAGGAGCTGCTCAAGGCGGTGCACCTGTGGGACAAGCGCGATGCCTATGCCCGCACGTTGTCGGGCGGGATGAAGCGCCGCCTGCTGATCGCCAAGGCGATGGTCCACTCGCCCCCGATCCTGGTGCTCGACGAACCGACCGCAGGTGTCGACGTGGAACTGCGGCGGCAGTTGTGGGAGCTGGTGAGCGAGCTGAACGCGCAGGGCGTGACGATCGTGTTGACTACGCATTACCTCGAAGAGGCCGAGGAATTGTGCGACCGGATCGCGATCATCAATCATGGCGAGCTGATCGCGGACAAGCCGACCCGCGAACTGGTGAGCATGGCGCGCGAGAAGATCATCCGGCTGGAAGTCGACAAGGATATTGCAGGCCCGCCGATGGACGCGGCCTTTACCCGCGCCGAAGTGACCGCGCCGCGCACGCTCGAAGTGACGTACGACCGCGACAAGGCGACCGCCGGTCAGGTCCTCACGATCGTGCAAGGCCACGGCTACGCAATCGAGGATGTCTCGACACTCGAGCCCGATCTGGAAGATGTCTTCGTGCAGCTGACAGGGGCGGGCTGACGGGTACTGCCTTGTTTTCGCGAGATAATCGAAGATTTTCACGGGAAATTAGGCAGAATCCTTCGGTAACCCCTTAAGTACTTCTGCGGTGCAGGGCGTTAAACGGTTGCTGCGAGAAGGCTCGCGGTCGTCATCCCCCGGCGATCGTTATCCAGAGGCACCTGCCTATGTCCATTTCACTTTCCGGGCTGTTCCACCGCCCGTCCAGCCCGCCAAGTCCCGCCGCTCCGGCACAAGAAACCAGTCAAACGAGCCCTCCGCCTCCGACTGCCAGCGAACCCGCTTCGCCTGCCGCAGAAGAGCCCGGGGTCCAGTACGTCCCGGCAAGCGGCGGGAGCGAACCGGTGGCCTATACGCCCGCTCAATCGGTGCAGGCATCCCAATCCTCTGCCACTCAGAATGCGGCTTCACCTGCGTCCCCGTCGGCTACACAGCGCGAAACCAGCGCCACCGCGATGACCGATCGCGTCGCTGCTAACCGTTCCGGCCCGCTGGATCGCGCACCAGACCGTGCAGACGATGGCGCATCCTCGCCGCGCGTTGCCGAACTGATGCAGGCCTTCCTCGCGCAGTATGGCGGCAATGACCGGCAGGTGCTCGACCTAATCTAGCATAGCGCGCCACGCTTGCAGGTGGCGCCATCGCGCGCCATTGCGGCAGGATGGATCACGAACAACACGACGTTCTCGTCATCGGATCGGGTGCGGCCGGGCTCACCGCAGCCCTGGCGCTGGCCGAGGAAAAGCGTGTGCTGGTGCTCGCCAAGGGCACGCTCACCGGTGGCAGCACCGCGTGGGCGCAGGGCGGGATCGCCGCCGTGCTCGACGCGGGCGACACGTTCGAGGATCATATCCGCGACACGATGGTCGCCGGCGCGGGGCTGAACGACCGCGAGACGGTGGAGTTCGTGATCGAGCGCGCGCCCGCCTCGATCGACCGTCTGTGCGAGCTGGGCGTGCCCTTCAACCGCGAGAGCGGCGACCTGCACCTCACCCGAGAGGGCGGCCATTCGCACCGCCGGATCGTCCATGTGAACGACGCGACCGGCTGGGCAGTGCAGGAGGCTCTGCTCAAGGCCGCCGAAGCCAACCCCAATATTACCCTGCTGCCGGGCCGGTCTTGCATCGACCTGATCACCGGGCGGCACGAGCTTCGCTATTCGGGTGCGGGGCAGGTGTGGGGCGCCTATGCGCTGAACGAGGAGACGGGCGAGGTCGAGGCGCATGTCGCGCGGGTCACTGTGTTGGCCGCGGGTGGCGCGGGCCGCTGCTACCTGTTCTCCACCGCGCCGCGTGGCGCGACCGGCGATGGCATCGCAATGGCTTGGCGGGCGGGGGCGCGCGTCTCCAACATGGAGATGATGCAGTTCCACCCGACCTGCCTCTACAACCTTGAGGTCAAGAACTTCCTCATCACAGAAGCAGTGCGGGGCGAGGGCGGGCGCCTCATCAACCCGCGTACCGGCGAGCGGTTCATGGAATTCTACGATCCCGAGCGGCTGGAGCTGGCCCCGCGCGATATCGTGGCCCGCGCGATCGACGCGGAGATCAAGCGCTTCGGCCTCGATTACGTGCATCTCGATATCAGCCACCAGCCGCCCGAGTTCGTGAAGGAGCATTTCCCCACGATCCACGAAAAGCTGCTGGGCCTGGGCATCGACATGACAAAGGAGCCGATCCCGGTCGTGCCCGCACAGCACTATACCTGCGGGGGCGTGCTGGTAGACCTGTTCGCGCGCACCGACCTACCGGGCCTGTGGGCCGCGGGTGAATGCACGGAAAGCGGGTTGCACGGGGCCAATCGCCTTGCGTCCAACAGCCTCCTCGAATGCTTCGTGTTCGGCGAGGCGGCGGCGCGCGACATATTGTCGATGTGGGACGAGCTCGACGCTCCGCCCGAAATTCGTCCGTGGGACGCAAGCCGGGTGACCGATTCGGACGAAGAGGTGGTCATCAAGCAGAACTGGACCGAGATACGGCGGTTCATGTGGAACTATGTCGGCATCGTGCGCACGACCAAACGGCTGGAGCGTGCGGCCAATCGCATTCGCCTGCTGCAGTCCGAGGTGGAGGATTACTACGGCAGTTTCCGCGTAACGACCGACCTGATCGAGCTGCGTAACCTGCTGCAGGCGGCAGAACTGATCGTCGGCTGCGCGCTGAAACGCGAAGAAAGCCGCGGCCTTCACTTCACGCTCGACCATCCGCAAACCGATCCGATTGCGCGCGATACCGTGCTGCTCCCGCGTTAGCCCGTACAAACTTGATGAATGTTAGTTTGTGGCCGGATCATGGCGACCGCCCATTGTCGGGGTGAGCCCTGAACGGGCGAACGCCAACGAAGGAATACTCAAATGAAGAAAATCGCATTTTTTGCCGCCCTGCCTGCCGCTGCCCTCGCGCTGAGCGCCTGTGCGGAAAGCCCTGAAGAAGAGGCGATGGAAGAGCAGGCCGAGATGACCGAGGATGCGGCTGAAGCCGACGCCGAGATGCTCGACGAAATGGCCGACGACGCGACTTCGGAAGCGCAGGAAGATTCGCTGGAAGACCAGGCCGACGCGGTCGAGGAAGCCGGCGAGGAAAAGGCTGACGCCATGGAAGACACCGCCGACGAAATGTAAGCGGTCGCTTTTGCACCGATAAAGCCCGGATTTCCGGGAGATAGGCCTCCGTCCTCGTGACGGGGGCCTTTTTAGGACCGGCAGCGCCGCTAATCGACCGTAGCGGCCGGGTGAATCCGCCCAAAAATTTTTCCCACAGTTTGATGTCGTCCGAAGGCCGCGCGCGAATCGGCGCACGTGTTGGTTTTGGCCATCCGTCCACCCCCTACTCGCAGCCGATCGCGTATTTTTACGAGGAGGCACCCTTGCGCCTTCGCCCATGCTGATTCATGTTCGCAATCCTTCGCGATGCGGATGACGACCGGAGCCGATGCTCGGCCATTCGAGACGCAGGGGAACGACGGGAGTGGTGTCGTATGGCACCTCCAATGCCCGTACGTGCCTTTGCGTGACGGACCGGGATTCCCCCGCGCTTATTGAGCGAAGCCACCCGTTTTCGGCCATGAGTGCCGATCGGGCGGAGACTATGGACACGGCGTGGGAGCCATGAAGGAGCCTCCCATCCGGCGTATGCTTTTATTAGGGGCGGGTTATGGAATTCAGCACTGGCGAAACCGATATCTCCACCATGGATGGCGAGACGGTGCAGCCCGAGGGCAAGACCAGGCGCAAGACGGCAAGTGCCAAGACCGCGCGCAAGCCCGCTCCCGGCAAGAAGACCGAGGCGAAGGCCCAGGCTAAGGCGATGACGATGGACAAGGATGATCGCGGTTCGGAAGAACTGGTTGCAGCCGCCGCTGCGGATGCGATGGCAAAGGCTGTCGCGGCGAGCGCGGGCGAAGTCTCCGACAGCAAGAAGGTCAATCCGCGCCGGTTCGAAATCGTCACCGACGATGCGCGCGATGCGAACCTGACCGAATTCGGCAAGGAAACGCTCAAGGACCGCTACCTGCTGCCGGACGAATCCTATCAGGACCTGTTTGCGCGCGTGGCCGATGCCTATGCGGACGATCAGGATCACGCGCAGCGGCTGTATGACTACATCTCCAACCTGTGGTTCATGCCGGCGACCCCCGTGCTGTCCAACGGCGGAACGGGACGCGGCCTGCCGATTTCGTGCTACCTCAATTCGGTCGAAGACAGCCTCGACGGGATCGTCGGCACTTGGAACGAGAACGTGTGGCTCGCTTCCAAGGGCGGCGGCATCGGCACCTATTGGGGCAATGTACGCGGAATCGGCGAGCCCGTGGGCCTCAACGGCAAGACCAGTGGCATCATCCCGTTCGTGCGCGTAATGGACTCGCTGACCCTGGCCATCTCGCAGGGATCGCTGCGCCGTGGATCGGCCGCATGCTATATCGACATCAACCACCCTGAGATCGAGGAATTCCTCGAAATCCGCAAACCC
>NZ_CAXQBM010000031.1:0-46902 GCF_964222115.1 Alteriqipengyuania sp. | reverse complement strand
GGGTCCGCCACCACGCGCAACCGCAGGCAGGCGGGCCCGCCGCCATTGGCCATGGACTGGCGCACATCTACGGGCAAGACCTGCCGGATCGGCCCGTTGCCCGCCATCATCTTCTCACAGAAGTTCCACACGCTCTCGCTGTCGCGGCATTCGCTCGGCACGATCAGTGCCATAGTCGAATCCGGCAAGGTCACCAGTTGCGCATTGAACAAATAAGTGCGGATCGCCTCTTCGAGCGAAACCGCTTCCTCGGGCACTTCGACCAGTTCGAGCGCGGGAAAGACCTCGCGCATCGCGGCATAAGCGCCCGCAGGGTCGGCAAAGGCGCGCGCGTGGGTGAACAGCACGCGCTCGTTCGCCACCGCGACCACGTCGTTATGGAATGCGCCAGCCTCGATGGCTTCGGGGTTCTGTTCGATGAAGAGCGTGCGCGCCGGGTCTAGGCCATGCTTGCGGGCGACCGCGCGGCTGGCCTGCTCGTGCTGGCGCGCGGGGAATTTACCGCCCGGCCGGCCATAGACAAACACTTCGACGCCGGGTTCACCATGCGCTTCGCACAGCCGCATGTGGTTGGCCGCGCCCTCGTCCCCGAAGGTGGGCGGCACCGCGTCGTGGACCGCGAAATGCTGCGCGTCGCCAAAGGCGATGTCGAGCTGGGCCTTGGTGTCCTGCCATTCCTGCGCGCGGTGGACCATGGTGACGAGGTTGGCCGGCGTCAGGTGGCAGCGCCCGTCCTGGGTATCGGGCGCGGGCGATACGGTTGCTGCATTGGCGGTCCACATGCTGGATGCGGACCATGGTGCGGCGCGCAGGGCGGGGTTCTCGGTGCCATCGAGCGCGAGTGCCTGCGCGAGCGCCGGGTTGGGGCGCGGAAGCGGCAGCAGGAAGCCCTGCGCCAGCCCCCGCGCCATATTCCCGCGCATCTTGGCGAGCCCCTGCAAGGCCGCCTCGCGCGGATAGCTCGTTTCGCCGCGATGGCTCGCGCTGGCGATATTGCCGAGGCTCAGCCCCGCGTAATTGTGCGAGGGGCCGATGATCCCGTCGAAATTGATTTCTTTGAGATTGCTCACGAAAAACTCCGTTCGTGCTGAGCCTGTCGAAGTGCGAACGGCCCCGCGATCATGCCCGCCCTTCGACAAGCTCAGGACGAGCGGGTTTGCGCTTGGCTACTTCGCCACGCTCCACACGCTGTCGCCATCGACCACGCGCAGCGTATCCGCACCATTGGCGTCGATGGCGATCGTGTCTCCGTCGACCGCACGCGTGCCGTAGCAGCAGCGGAAATCGGTGAGGTGGCCGGTCGCCAACAGGGCGCGCTCGCCCCCGTCCATCACTGCGCCGCCCAGAGTCTTGGGGCTGGCCCCGGCGACCGATACGACATCGTCGGTCCGCGCGAGCATCGTCGGCCCGCCATCGAAGATGTCGACATAGCCTTCGTAGCGGAAGCCTTCCTTTTCCAGCATCCGCATCGCCGCGCGCCCGGTGGGGTGGGGCAGGCCGATCACTTCGCGCGCGTCGTCGTCGAGCATCGCGACATAGACCGGGTGCTTGGGCATCAGGTCGGCGATGAACTGGTTACCGTTGATCGCATTGAAATAGTCCGCTTCCTGGAAGGTCATCCCGAAGAAACGCCCGGCAACCCCATCCCAGAAGGGCGAGCCGCCGCGATCGTCGATGATCCCGCGCAGCTCGGCCAATACGCGCTCTGCAAAGCGCTGGCGGTGCATCGCGATAAACAGGTAGCGGCTGCGCGCGAGCAGCAGGCCGAGCCCCCCGGCACGCTCATTGGGGTGGAGGAACAGCCCACCCACCTCGCTGCACCCTTCCAGGTCGGTGACGAGGTTGAGCATTTCGGCCCGCACCGTACGGTCGAGCTCCTTGGAATACTGCGTCAGCGTGTTGAGGCGGTAGGAATAGAACGGCCAGCGCTGGCCGACCTGCGTCATCAGCTGGCAGGTGCCGCGCACCGCGCCTGTCTCGGTATTCTCCAGCACCAGCACGAAGGTCTCGTCGGTCAGTGTGTCTTCGGTGTTGGCGAAGGCCTTTGCCGAACCGGCCAGCTTGGAGGTCAGGGCATCGCGATCGGCGGGCAGGTTGGTGAATCCTCCGCCGGTCAGCTTGGCCATTTCGTACAGGTGTTCCAGATCGCTTTCGCGCGACGGGCGGATCACGAAACTCACAGGCGTTCTCCTTGCGCGATACGGCCGAGGACGAGTGCGGACAGCGCAGCGCGCTCTTTCAAACTGGGTACGATCATGAATTCGTCCGCCGAGTGGATCTTGCCGCCGCGCACGCCCATCGTGTCGACCACGGGCACGCCGGTCGCCGCGATATTATTGCCGTCGCACACGCCGCCGGTCGATTTCCAGTCGATCTCCTGCCCCAGCTCGCGCCCGCAATCGCGCACCAGGTCGAACAGCGCCTGCGTCTTGCGGTCGACCGGCTTGGGCGGGCGGGAAATGCCTCCGTGCACATGAATATCGACCTCGCGCGACTGCTGCACCTCGCCCACCAGCGCAGTCAGCTGCTGCGCGAAGCGCTCGGCAGCATCGGGCGCCTTGGGCCGGATGTTGAACCGCAGCACCGCATGATCGGGCACGACGTTGTTGGCCGACCCACCTTCGATCTTCGCCGGGTTGATCGAAATATCGTCCTGCTGGAGCGCTTCGAGCCGAAGCGCGATGGCCGATGCGGCGAGCACCGCGTTGCGCCCGTCCTGCGGGTTGCGCCCGGCATGCGCGGCGAGGCCCCTGATGGTCAGTGCGTAGTTGCCAGAGCCGCCACGTGCATGGGCCAGCGTGCCCTCGGGCGTCGCCGCAGGTTCGTAGGTGAGCGCAGCATATTTGCCGATGGCGAGCTGCTCGATCAGCGGCGCGGAAGACAGCGATCCGGTTTCCTCGTCCGCATTGATCATGATGTCGTAGCCGATTTTTGCTGCATCATTGCTGCGCTCCAGCGCAAGCAGCGCGTGCAGCATCACCGCGATGCCACCCTTCATGTCGGCAGTGCCGGGGCCGTTAACGACATCGTCGTCAAGCCAGGTGTTTTCCTGGAAAGGGTGATCGGGCGGGAAGACAGTATCCATGTGCCCGGTGAAGATCAGCCGCCGCTCGGCATCGGGACGCACGCGGCAGACGAGGTGCTTGCCATTGGCGACCTCGACCTCGCGCCCATCGGCAGCGATCGCGGTGACCGGCGCGGGATCGACCAGTTCGATATCTCCCGGCAGGGCGCCAAAGGCATCGCCCAGCTCGCTCGCCATGCGGGCAAGGCCTTCAAGGTTGCCGGTGCCGCTATTGATCGACGACCAGCGCAGCGTCTGCTCGCACATCGCCGCGCCGTCGATGCTGTCCAGAATTTCTCTCTCCATATGCCGCGCGGTCTAGCTGCGCCACACGCCATGTCCAGCCTAGCTGGAGAGGGCACGCGCCACGGCGACGAATTCTTCCACGTCGAGGGTCTCTGCCCGCCGGGTCGGATCGATGCCGAGCGCGTCCAGCGCATCGAGCGCGCCGGGCACGCTCTTCAGGCTCTGGCGCAGCATCTTGCGGCGCTGGCCGAAGGCGGCGGCGGTGATTGCCTCCAGCTTCGCTGCCGATACGCCATTGGGCATTGTGGCAGGCGTGACATGGACGATGGCCGACATGACCTTCGGCGGCGGCGTAAAGGCGCTGCGGTGGACTTTCATCGCGAGGCGCGCGGTGCCCCGCCACTGCGCGAGGACCGCGAGCCGTCCATAGGCACTGCCACCCGGCTGGGCGACGATCCGCTGCGCGACTTCCTGCTGGAACATCAACGTCAGGCTGGTCCAGTTGGGCGGCCATTCCTCGCCACCCATCCAGCGCGTGAACAGCGCGGTGCCGACATTATAGGGCAGGTTGGAGAGTACGGCGTAGGGCTCCCCCTCCATGAATGCGTCATGGTCCATCGCCAGCGCATCGCCCTGGATCACGGTGAGCCGGCCCGGGAAAGCCTCGCCCAGTTCGGCGAGTGCGGGGAGGCACCGCCGGTCCATTTCGATTGCCGTCACTTGTGCACCCGCACGCAGGAGCGCGCGAGTCAGCCCGCCGGGGCCTGGGCCAACTTCGAGCACGCGCTTGCCCGAAAGTTCGCCAGGGACTGTGGCGATGCGATCCAGCAAGTGTTCGTCGAAGAGGAAATTCTGGCCGAGAGACTTTGATGCGCACAGGCCATGCCGGGCGATCACTTCGCGCAGGGGAGGGAGTTCGGGTTCCACCAAGCTCCCCTATCCGTTCGTGTCGAGCGAAGTCGAGACACGTTTGCGCGGGGCGTCTCGAATCCTGAGCGCGTCGAAGGGCTCGACGCGAACGGGACTAGGCCAGGTTTCGCCGCGCCGCGATTTCGCCCGCCATGCGGATTGCGGCGATCATGGCGTCGGGCCGGGCGATCCCCTTGCCCGCAATGTCGAACGCGGTGCCATGATCGGGCGAGGTGCGCACGATCGGCAGGCCGAGCGTGACATTGACGCCCTCGTCGAAATCGAGCGCCTTGATCGGGACGAGCGCCTGATCGTGGTACATCGCGATGGCGACATCGTAGGTGCTGCGCTTGTGCGGCGCGAACAGCGTATCGGCGGGGTGCGGGCCGCTCGCGTCGATGCCTTCGCTGCGCAGGGTGGTGATGGCAGGGGCGATGACCTCGATCTCTTCGCGGCCCATGCGGCCATCCTCGCCTGCATGCGGGTTAAGCCCGGCGATGGCGATGCGCGGGGCTTCGATCCCGAAATCGGTTTGCATCGCCTTCGCCACGATGCGGCTGCGCTGGACGATCAGGTCGTGCGAGAGGCGGCCGGGCACATCTGCCAGTGCGCAATGCACGGTCATCGGCACGGTCCTGAGCGATGGTCCTGCCAGCATCATTACCGCATCTTCGCGCGCCATGCCGCAGGCATCGGCAAAGAATTCGGTCTGGCCAATGAAGCTCGGCGCGATTTCGGCTATGCCGGCTTTCGATACCGGCCCGGTCACCAGTCCGCTGCATTCACCGGCGCGAACCATATTCACCGCTCGCTCCAGCGCATCGAGCGCGCATTGAGCGGAGGCCCGGCTGGGCTCGCCCGGGGCAAAAGCTGCGTTGGCATCGCCCACGAGCACGAAGTGCGGCAAGTCCAGGCCGGTTTCGCGCTGCGCCGACGCCTCAGCGATGATCTCCGGCCCGATCCCCGCCGGATCGCCGATGGTTACGGCCAGCGGGAGCGGCTGGGTCACCGATCAGTTATACTCGATGATCGCGTCGTTGCGCATGTCGCGCAGGAAACGCTGGGCGCGCTTGCTGATCCGCTCGTCCTCGATCCGGCCCATGATCTGATCGAAATCGGGCTCGTCGGCGGTTTGCGCATCGTCGCGACCGCACAGCACCAGCACGCGCACACCATCGTCGAGCGAACCGAACGGCGGCGTCGCCTGGCCGACCTGCAGCTGCATCATGGCGGACTGCAACTGTTCGGGCAGGTCACGCACGGTCATCGAGTTGTTGTCGACCACGCTCGCGCCAACCGAATCGGCCACGCGGTTGGCGTCGCCGCATCCGCGAATCGTGCTGATCGCCTGGGCGAACTCGCCGACCCGCGCATTGGCCTGATCCTGCGAAATGCCTTCCGGGAAGGTAATGGCGATCTGTTTCAGGCTGAGCGTTGCGTCGCGCGGGTCGGCGGTGAGTACCTGCCGCTTGTCGAGCAGCAGCATAATGACGAAACCGCCCGGAATGGCCACCGGGCCAACGATCTGGCCGACATCGATTTCTTGCGCGACTTCGGCCATTTCCGTCGGCAGGGTGGCAAGCCGCACGAAGCCCAGATCGCCGCCGACCGCCGCGGTGGTCGATTCGGAGAACTGGCGCGCGTAGGCCTGGAAGCTGCCGCCTTCGCGGATCTGTTCCATGATGCTGCCCGCGTTCTGCTGCACGGCGGCGGCGGTTTCAGGCGTGGCCGAGAGATAGATTTCGGCAATCCGGTATTCGTACTGGCCGCGCGAGGTCTTGAGCCGCTCGATCGTCTCGTTCACTTCGTCGCTCGACACGTTGATGAACGGCACGACGTTGCGGCGCAGCAGGTTGCTCCACGCCAGTTCGCCCTCGATCTGCCGCTTCAGGGCGGGAGCTGAAGAACCGACCGAGGCCAGATATTGGTCCATCTGCTTCGGGTCTTGCGGGAAGTTCTGCTGCGCAAGGCCGAGGTAGCGTTGCTCAACCTCCTGCTTGGAGACTGCCATCTCCTGTGCGGCGGCCGCCTGGATCTGCAGCGTCTCGTCGATCAGGTTGCGCAGCACCTGCATGCGCACCTGCTGCATTTCCTCGGGCGCGAGTTCGGTCCGCTCGGACGCCGCCAGCAACAGTGCAACCCGGTGATTGACATCGGTTCCAGTAATGACCGCGCCGTTCACCTTGGCCGTGGCCGAACGCACGTTCGGGTCCTGCTGTTCGAACATCACCACTTCGCGCGGAATGTCGTAAGGGCTCGCAGGTGCCTGCGCCTGAGCCTGGGCTTCGGCCTGAGCCTCTGCATTCTGGGCCTGTGCGGCTACCGGCAGGGCAGCCATCGCACTGGCGGCGAGGGCAGAAAGAAACTTGCTGAAAATGCTATCGATCACGTCGAACCTGTTTTTCGCTAATAACGGGCGCCGGGGGTGCGCGCCATTCCAATCCCTTGCTCGAAAAAGGCTGAACCTTCGCTGAGCCTGATCGGGCGCCTCTAGCGCGTCTGCCACGTTCTGCCAATGCGGTGCGGGTGCAAGGCCGCTGCTACTACCCGCCGAACCCCAGGTTGAGCAGCCGGAAGGTCAGTTCGAACGTGCTGCCTTGCAGCGCATCACCCTGCGTCACGTAGTCGCGCCGCCAGGTCACCCCCAGGTCGATGCAGTCGTCCTGGTAGGCGACGCCGAGCCGGGTGCGAATCGGGGCAAACCCGTCGGACTGCAGCGTCGGGTCCTCGTCCCGGTTGGTCATGTTGACCACTGCCGATCCGAAGACGGACCAGTAATCGGCAAAGGCGAAGCGCCCCGCGGCGCGCAGTTCCTCGCGGTCGCCCAGATCTTCGTTGATAAGCGGGATATTGCGGTCGAGCCGCAGGTAGCCGAGTTCGAGATAGGTCTTGCGCGATCCGATGGTCGCGTCGATTTCGGTCCTGCGCGGGGTCAGGTCGTCCTTGTCCAGCCGGAAGCGGTAGGTGAAGGATACCAGATCCTTGTAGCGCACGCGTGCGCGCCCGACGATGTCGGAGAACTTGTCGGAAAGGCCCGTCCCGTCGGGGAAGATGATCTGCTTGTCATCGAGCCGGTACGACTGGCCGATATTGGCGGAAACACGCCAGTTGGGCCGCGTCATCTCCCATTCGACCCCGTAAGTGACGCGCGCGCCATCCTCGAACCGGTCGTCGCCCGGGAAGCGGTTGAGCGAGAAGAGGTTGACGTCTTCCAGATCGATCGCGCGCGAATCCTCGTTCGGGATCGTCGCGTTCTGGATCTTCGGGGTCGCGACCACCTGCACCCGCGGGGTCAGCACCTGCGTGCCGCCGAACAGGGGGCCGGCCAGCGGCCACGATACGTCGAGAGCCGCCAGCGCAATGGCGCGCGATTGCCAGCCGTCGGTCCCGCGATAATTGGCAATCGTGGTGAGCGAAGAGTTCTCGGTATGGTAGACATCGCCGCGCGCCAGCGCGGTCAGCTCCACCACCTGGCCCAGGCCGGTAACACGGCGCAGGTCCCACTGGGCGGAGACGAGCGCGCGCTGTGTGTCCTGCCCTTCCTGCCGCGTGATGGCGAGCGTGTTGCCGCGCAAGGTCACCGTGCCACCGAGCAGGGGATCGTCGATCCGGCGACGATAATCGATCAGCGGCAGCGCGACCGGCACTACGCCCTGCCGCTGGTCCAGCCGCAGGGTCTGGGTCGCGAACCCGGCGATGACGAAATAGCTGTCCTCATCGATCCGTTCGAGTTCGGCCATCGTGCGCAGCCGGTCGTCCCGGCTGATGTCGTACCGGCGCAGGAAGGTGCGGTCGCTGGCGATCCGGGCGGAGCCGGTGAACGACCAGTTCGCGTCGAAATTGTACCGGCCATTGGCAGCCAGGTAGCCGCGAAAATCCTGTTCGCCCTGGGGGGACTGGGTGAAGGGATCGATGCGGCGGCTGCGTGTTACGTACCCCGTCGCCTGGAATGCGCCATCGTCCGACAATTCGCGATAGGTCGCGGTCGCCATCGGCGGGGCGTCGGTGAACAGGTGCGCGCCCAGTTGCAGGTCGCGGTTTTCGGCCAGGCGCCAGTAATAGCTGCCGCTGACTTCCAGCCCGTTCGAGCGCGAAATGCGCACCTGGGGCACCAGGAAACCCGATTTTGGCCCGCCATCGGTGCGCAGTTCCAGCGTGGGCAGGGGCAGGATGCGCTGCCCGAAGAGAGAGAAGAACCCGTTTTCGAACCGCACGCGATTGGCATCGGGATCGTAGATCACCCGCTCCGCCGTGATCTTCCAGCTCGGCGTCTTGGGGCAACCATCCTGTGTGACCACCGCACAGCCCGAATAGGCCGCGCGTTGCAGCGCAATACGCCCATCGTCGGAGCGCTCGCCGCGCTCGGCCGCCAGCCGCCCGCCTTCGCGCAGCACCAGCAACAGGTCTTCGAGCGCGCCGGTTTCGAACTTGTCGGTCAGCTCGATTTCGCTCGCATAGACCTGGTTGCCGTCGCCATCGACGTAGCGGACGTTCCCGCTCGCATCGATCCGGCCTGCCGGGCGATCCCAGCGGACCTGGTCGGCGCGGACCGACCGCTCGCCCTCGCGCAGCAGCACATTGCCGTGCGCGACGACCGTGTCGGTATCCGAATTATACTCCAGCGTATCTGCCTCGAAGGCGATTTCACGGTCCGTCCCCGGTGGCGGGGCGTCGCCTTCGATATAATCGCTGACCGCTTCCTCGACGCTGTCGGTCTGGTCCGCACCATCGGCTGCCGGATCGTCTTCCGGTTCTGTTTGCGCAGCAGCAGGCGCCGCAAACCCTAGTGTGGCTAGCGCTGCCAGCCCCGCGCCACATTGCAGCGCGGCGCGATTCACGATGGGCAGCATGGCGGAACGGTTCGCGGGGCGCATAGGTTGCCTATTGCACTCAGTCTGCCTAATCGCAATCGCGCTTGCTCAGGCTGGACAGAGCGGCTTGCGATGTGGCCCGC
Organism: Alteriqipengyuania sp.; assembly: GCF_964222115.1. NCBI lineage: Bacteria > Pseudomonadati > Pseudomonadota > Alphaproteobacteria > Sphingomonadales > Erythrobacteraceae > Alteriqipengyuania > Alteriqipengyuania sp. The sequence continues at coordinate 37,729 of NZ_CAXQBM010000031.1, read as the reverse complement.
GCGACACGCGGTGCGCCAGCGCCGCCGCCAAAGGCCGAGAGACTTTTTTCGAAGGAATTCCTCCCATCATGCAGATCACTTTTGCCGACAGCCTTCCCGCCGACGTCTCTTTGATTGCGTCGATCGCCAACAAGGATTCGCTCCCCGAAGGGATCGAGCCGGTGCTGGCGGAAGGTGCGAAGCGCGGCCGGTTCAAGGGCGGCGCAGGGCAGGTGGTCGACGGATATGTCGAACGTGACGGCAAGGTGGTGCGCGTTGCGCTGGCCGGAGCAGGCGACCCGGGCGCGACGGATCGGCGTGCCAACCTCGAAAAGGCGGGCGGCGCGCTTGCCGCGAAGTTCCTGACTTCGGGTGAGGCCGATATCGCGATTGACCTGTCGGGCAGCGGCCTGTCGGCCGAAGATGCGGCAGCGGTGCTGCTGGGCCTGCGGCTGCGCGCCTGGCGGTGGGACGAATACCGCACGACGCAGAAGGATGCGGAGAAGGTTTCGCTCAGGAACGCGGTCGTCATCGGCGTTCCCGATGGCACGCAAGCGGCATGGGAACGCGAAAGCGCGCTGGCCGAGGGTGTCGAGTTCACCAAGCGGCTTATCACCGAACCCGCCAATGTCCTGTACCCCGAAAGCTTCGTGGAACTGTGCCGCGAGGCGCTGGAAGGCACGGGGATCGAGATCATCGTGCTGGATGTGGACGACATGACGAAGCTGGGCATGGGCGCGCTGCTCGGCGTGGGGCAGGGTTCGGACAAGCCTTCGCGCATCCTCGCCATGCGCTGGAACGGCGGCGCTTCGGGCGACAAGCCGACCGTGTTCGTGGGCAAGGGCGTCACCTTCGATACCGGCGGCATCTCATTGAAGCCCGGCGCGGGCATGGAAGACATGAAGTGGGACATGGGCGGCGCGGGCGCGGTCGCGGGTGCGATGGTCGCGCTCGCCAAGCGCAAGGCGAAGGCCAATGTCGTGGGCGTGTGCGGCCTTGTGGAGAACATGCCCGACGGGAAGGCGCAGCGCCCCGGCGACGTGGTGAAGACCATGAGCGGCCAGACGGTTGAGGTCATCAATACCGATGCCGAAGGGCGGCTGGTGCTGTGCGATGCGCTGCACTGGGCGCAGGAAGAGTTCCAGCCCGCCGCGGTGATCGACCTCGCCACGCTGACCGGCGCGATGATCATTGCGCTGGGCCACGAACAGGCGGGCCTGTTCTCCAACGACGATACGCTGGCCGAACGCCTGTCCGCTGCGGGCAAGGCCAGCGGTGACGGTGTGTGGCGCATGCCCGTAGGCCCGGCCTACGACAAGCTGATCGACAGCCCGATCGCCGACATGAAGAATGTCGGCCCGCGCGAAGCGGGTTCGATCACCGCCGCGCAGTTCCTCAAGCGGTTCATCAAGGACGGCACGCCGTGGGCCCACCTCGACATTGCCGGGATGGCATGGTCGAACAAGCCCGGCCCCACCTATGGCAAGGGTGCAACCGGCTATGGCGTGCGCCTGCTCGACCAGTATGTGCGCGACGTGATCGAGGGGTAACCAGCCTTCTCGTGCCCAAGATGCGCAAGAAGGGCGACCTGCCGAGCAAGACCTGCGCGGCCTGCGGCCTGCCCTTTGCATGGCGCAAGAAATGGGTGCGCGACTGGGACAATGTGAAGTATTGTTCGGAGCGATGTCGGCGGAGTAGGACTACCCCATGAAGGTCGACTTCTGGCTATTAAGCCGCGATCCGGCGGAGCGCGTTGTCGCGATGATTGCCGAGCGGGTGCTGGCCGGGGGCGAGCGCGCCCTAGTGGTCGCAGAGGACGCGGCGCAGCGCGAGGAAATCGGCGCGGCCCTGTGGGAAGCGAAACCCGAAGCCTTCCTCGCCAATGGGGAGGCGGGCGGCGATCACGATGCGCACCAGCCGATCCTGCTGTCGGACACATGCGAGCCTGCGAACAAGGCATCCGCCTGTATCCTCGCAGACGGGCAATGGCGCCCCGAAACGCTAGAGCAGGACAGGTTCGAACGCGTGTTCCTGCTGTTTGGTGAGGATCGCCGCGAGGCAGCGCGCACCGCGTGGCGCGATGTCAGCGCGAAGGACGATCTCGAACGCAGCTTCTATGAGCAGCGCGAGGGGCGCTGGGTGAAGGTCGCCTGACCTCGTCCACGCGCGCGCTTTGTGGTAAGCAAGCGCGATTTTCGATGGAGGGGATTAGGCATGCGAATGATTCTGGCAGGCGCGTTGGCGCTGGTTCTGGCGGCTTGCGGCGGCGGCGATGCAGAGGATGGCGCGAGCGGTGGCGCGTACCAGCGCACGGTCGATGTCGGCAATGGCGGGCAAGTGGATACGCGCGTCGGCGGCGATATCGAAGTCGATCTGCCGGCAGGCTTTTCGGTCTACCCGGGCGCCAAGGTCGTCGCGACCACCGCCGCCAACGTGGCGCAGGGCAAGGGGCGTACGGTTTTCATGCAGACGCAGGATCCGGTTGCCGAAGTGGCGGACTATTACCGCAAGCAGGCGAGCGACGCGGGCGTCGAGGTCACCAACACGATGAACTCGGGCGACGCGCAGATGGTGGCTGGCAAGGCTCCGTCGGGCACCGGCATGAACGTGCTGGTGACCACGAATGACGAAGGCACGACGATCCAGTTGTCGGTCTTCGAAGGCGAACCGGACGACGAGGGCTGACGATCGGCCCGAACGGGCGACACGGATGGGTGCGGGCAGGCCGGGGCGCGCAGCAAGGCTTGCGGCCCGCGTGGAAGCTGCTAGGGGCGCGCGCGAGGAATTTCCCCCTACAGCACGAAGGATTTCACCATGGCGGCTACCCGCACCTTTTCGATCATCAAGCCCGACGCCACGCGCCGCAACCTGACCGGCGCGGTCACCAAAATGCTGGAAGACGCCGGCCTGCGCGTCGTCGCGTCCAAGCGCATCCACATGAGCGAGGACCAGGCTAAGAAGTTCTACGAAGTCCATGCAGAGCGTCCGTTCTACGGCGAACTGGTCGAGTTCATGACCAGCGGCCCGGTGGTCGTGCAGGTGCTGGAAGGCGAAGACGCCGTTAAGCGCAACCGCGACGTGATGGGCGCGACCAACCCGGCCGACGCTGCCGAGGGCACCATCCGCAAGACCTACGCCGAATCGATCGAAGCGAACTCGGTGCACGGCTCGGACAGCGACGAAAACGCCGCGACCGAAATCGCGTTCTTCTTCAGCGATGATGAGATTGTTGGGTAAGCTCCTCTAGCCTTTGCAATCACGAAAGGCCGCTCCTCCGGGGGCGGCTTTTTTGTTTGTAATGGGGTGCAAAACGGTCGTCAGCTCTGGTTCCAATATGCTTTGAAATTTGGATGCTCAGCGAAGAGTTGATCAAAGCTCGGCTCATAAATGCCGATGATATGAACTTCCCGCTCGTTGAGCGAAGGAAAGTCCTGAATAGAGATCGCTTCACTCTTCATCGCTGAACCGTCTGCCATTTCCAGCCGTAGGACGTCGCTACGGTCGCCAACGTAGTCTGCGTCGATCACGTTTGCGTGTCTTGTCGCATCATAATCCGCAGCCGGATCAAACCTCGCCATCGCGACACACATCGGTGGGTCTAGCGCATAGACTTCTGCGTCGCCGATCATTTTGTCGGACTCGAAAATTTTGAGCTTCATTTCCGCTGTATGCACCGACAGGCGCTTTCAATTAGTGCCCGGTTCGATTGGTGCGATTCTTGACGCCCACGATAGCGGCTGAAACCAATGCCGCCAGTACGGCCCACATAACCAGGATCAGCACGCTCAAAGGCAAAACCGTCGATAGCAAAGAGGGGCCAGAGCCTTCGACGAATTCCATGTACAGCGTGTACAAAACCAGAGTCAGTTCAAGAGCGCCGACACCCCAGAAGAACATCGGCTGGAAAATCTCGGTGAACTTGGCTTCGAAATCCCGGCTGTCTTTCATGGGATACCATTATCTCATCCGCTCAAGCCAAGGCAAGGGCGCCAGCCGCAATCGGTTCAGAACTCGTCCGCCGCGTCCATCAGCTTGGTCAGCCGCTTGGGCGCGACTGCGCGCCACGAACGCTCCAGCCAGTGCTGCACCTGGTCCCAGTCGCAGTCCGGGCGGTTGAGCGTGATGCCGACCCAGCCGCTCGCATGGTAATAGGCGGGGCGGAAGAACACCTCCGGGTCGCGCTCCACAAGGTCGGCCAGCTCGTCCTGCCCGCTCGTCTTGGCAAGCAGCGCAATCTGCTCCGCGCCGTGGTGGCGATCGGCAAAATGGGCGAAGAACTTGCCGCTCTTGCCCGTAATCTTGAACGCAGGCGACCCGTGGCTGGCCTGTTCCTCCGACTCGGGCAGCGCCAGCGCCATTTCGCGCAGGCGGCCCAGCAGCCAGTCGGTGTCGTAGGGGCGCGACACGTATTCGCCCAGCACGCGCGGGTAGAGCTGGTGCTCTGCCATCTTGACCCGCAGTGCCAGCGTTTCGGGCGTGTCGCCGTCCATCACCGCGACCTCCGCCTGTCCCAGCACTTCGCCGCCATCCAGTTCGGTCGTGACGAGGTGCACCGATGCGCCGACCATCTCGTCGCCCGCTTCCAGCGCGCGCGCATGGGGATCGAGCCCCTTATACTTCGGCAGCAGCGATGGGTGGATGTTGAGCATCCGGCCCTCCCACCGCGCCACCATTTCGTCCGACAGCACGCGCATATAGCCCGCGAGCGCGATGAACTGCGCGCCCGATTTGCGGATCGCGGCGTCCATTTCCGCATCGTGCGCGGCGCGCTCCATCCCCTTGTGCGACAGTGCAAAGGTGGGAATGCCCTCCGCTTCCGCCAGCGAGAGCCCGCCGGCGTGGGGATCATTGCTGGCCACCAGAGCAATCTCGAACGGGGCACCCAACCTGCTGGCATAGAGCAGCGCGGCCATATTGGTCCCGCTGCCCGAGATCAGCACGGCGATCTTGGCGCGCCGATCAGCGGACATAACATTCAGTGGTCATGCTCGGCAGACCAATCGCTTTGTGCGGACCACAGGCCTGCCGCGCCCACGACGTCGCAGCCGCGCGTGCCCACCTCGACCTCGCCGATAGGGAACACGGTCTCGCCTGCATCGGTCAGCCGCTGCGTGACGGTTTCGGCGTGCCTCTCGGCCACCATCAGCACCATGCCGATGCCGCAGTTGAAGGTGCGCGCCAGCTCGGCGGGCTCAATATTCCCCTGCGCCTGCAGGAACGCCATTAGGCGCGGCAGCGGCCAGCGATCCGCATGAACCTTCGCTCGGGTCCCGTCGGGCAGCGCGCGCGGGATATTCTCCAGCAATCCGCCGCCGGTAATATGCGCCAGTCCGTCGATCAGGCCATCGCGGATCAGTGGCATCAGGCTGCTCACATAGATACGCGTCGGCTCCATCAGGTGGTCGACCAGCAGCCTCTCCGCATCGAACAGCGCGGGGCGGTCCAGCTTCCAGCCCTTGTCCTCGGCCAGCCTGCGCACCAGCGAGAAGCCGTTGGAATGCACGCCCGAACTGGCGAGCCCTAGCAGCGCGTGCCCCGGCGCGATCTTCTCTCCGGTCAGCTGCTCGCCCCGTTCGACCGCGCCGACGCAGAAGCCCGCGAGGTCGTAGTCGCCCGCCGCGTACATGCCCGGCATTTCCGCCGTTTCGCCGCCGATCAGCGCGCAGCCTGCCTGCTTGCAGCCCTCGGCGATGCCCGCGATCACCCGCTCCGCCACACCGCTCTCCAGCGCGCCGGTGGCGAAGTAATCGAGGAAGAACAGCGGCTCTGCACCCTGCACGATCAGGTCGTTGACGCACATCGCGACCAGATCGATCCCGACGGTGTCGTGCCGGTCATGGTCGATGGCCAGCTTCAGCTTGGTCCCGACGCCGTCGTTCGCGGCGACCAGCAGCGGGTCCTTGAACCCGGCGGCCTTGGGATCGAAGAACGCCCCGAAACCGCCCAGCTCAGCATCCGCACCGGGGCGCGCGGTGGCGCGCACCAGCGGGCCGATCGCCTTGACCAGCGCATTGCCCGCGGCGATCGAAACGCCCGCGCCTTCGTAGGTATAGCTTGTGTCACTCTCGCTCATTGCGGCACCTCTTACGCTTTCGCGCTTGGAAATCCATCGCCACTTCGGCAAAAGGCGCCAGAGTTTCCCCGATGACCCTTTCCGCACCCTCTTTCCCGCGCATCGCGATTGCCTGCCTCGCCCTGATCGGCGTCGTGGCCGCGCTGTATGCCGGGTGGGCGAACGCGCAGGTAGAGGGCGACCGCGGGATCGCGCCGCTAATGGTCAGCACGGACATCAATGTCGGCGGGATCGAGGTCAACACGACCGGCGATTCCGCCGAAGAAGCGCGCGACAAGGCGTGGAAGCAGGCGCAGCGGCTCGCATGGAAGAAGCTGGGTGGGCCGGACCTTTCCGACGGGCAGATCCAGGGTCTCGTTTCCTCGATCGTAATCCAGCACGAAGAGGTCGGGCCGCGCCGCTATGTCGCGACGCTGGGCGTCACCTTCGACCGCCAGCGCGCGGCAGGCTATCTCGGCCGTTCGGGCGAAACGCAGAGGTCGGCGCCCATGCTGCTGCTGCCGGTGACGCTGAGCGGCGGTAGCGAGCTGATGTACCAGCAGGTGAACCCGTGGCAGCGTGCCTGGGCCGAATACCAGCCGGGCGCGAGCCGGGTCGATTATGTCCGCCCGGCAGGATCGGGCGGCGAATCGCTGTTGCTGACCTACGGCCAGACCGGGCGCCGTAGCCGCAACTGGTGGGCGACGATCCTCGACCAGTTCGGTGCCGCCGACGTGCTGGTCCCGATTGCCGAGCTGCATTACCAGTATCCCGGCGGACCGGTGGAGGGCCGCTTCACCGCCCGTCACGGGCCTGACAACGAGTATCTCGGCAGCTTCACCATGATGGCCAGCTCGCCGCGCCAGCTGCCCGCGATGCTGAACAAGGCGGTCGAGAAGTTCGACGAAATTTTCGTGGAGGCGCTGTCCAACGGGACGATTCGCCCCGACCGCGCCCTGGGCCGCAGCCGTGGCACGATGGACAGGGACATTGCTCGCCTGATCGAACAGAGCCGCGCGGTGCTCGCCCGCGCAGAGGCGGCCCGCAACAACGCGACCAAGACCGAGGAAGAGAACGTCGCCGATGCCAACGCCGCGCAGGCGGGTGCTGGCGATGAAGAGGGCACGCCCACCGTCATCAACCTGTTCATTAGCTTTCCGTCGCCCGATGCCGCCGCCTTCGAAGCGGCGCTGACGGCGGTGCGCGGCACGCCGGGCATTCGCGGCGCGTCTGTTTCCAGCACCGCCATCGGCGGGACATCGGTGATGAGCGTGACCTATGCAGGCACGCAGGACGAGCTGGTCGGTGCGATTGCTTCGCGCGGCTACAACGTCCAGCGCAATGGCAACAACCTGACCATCAGTCGCTAAAGGAGCGCGGCCCATGGGGAAACCCGCAAGCCAGATCGCGCTCCCGCTCCCCCCGGCGCGCGAGGGCGATCCTGACAGCATCGTGATCGGCAATGCCAATACTGGCGTGGTCGATGCGCTGCGCGATCCGGCCCGCTGGCCATTCCGCACTGCGATCCTGCGCGGGCCTGCACGTGCGGGCAAATCGCTGCTGGGGCGGTGGTTCGAGCATGCGGGGCTGGGCGAAACCATCGACCCGGCCGATGCGCTGGACGAGACCGCGCTGTTCCACCGCTGGAACCGCGCGCAGGAACAGGGCACGCCGCTGCTGCTGATACCCAATAGTGCCCCGTGGGAAATCGCGCTGCCGGACCTGCGATCCCGCCTGGGCGCGGCGCTGCCGCTGGAGATCGGGGCGCCCGACGATGCCATGATGCGCGACCTGCTGGCCAGCCATGCCGAACGGCGCGGGCTGGTACTGGGCGAAGAAGCGCTTACCTATGTCATTCCGCGCATGACACGCAGCTTCGCGGCGGCAGAGCGCTTCGTTGCGGCGGTGGACCGTCTTGCCTTGGAACGCCAATCGCGGCCCACGCGTAATCTGTGCCGCGATGCGCTCGAATCGCTCGATGGGCCTGCGCAAGCGCGCTTGCTTTAGGCGGGGAAGGGTGAAACACTCGTGAGACGATGTTCGTGGGTCTGATCGATTATCTCGACTCCGTGAAGAAGCGCGATCCCGCGCCGCGTTCACGGTGGGAAGTGCTGCTCTATCCCGGGGTGCTGGCGCTGGGCCTGCACCGCGTGGCGCACTGGCTGTTCGAGGCAAAGCTCTATTTCCTCGCGCGGCTGGTAAACCACTTCTCGCGCTTCATGACCGGGATCGACATCCATCCCGGCGCGGAGATCGGGAAGTATTTCTTCATCGACCACGGGTTCACCGTGATTGGCGAGACCGCCGAAATCGGCGACTGGGTGACAATCTACCAGTGCGTGACACTGGGCGGCACCAATCCGACCAACGGGCAGGGGGGCAAGCGCCACCCGACCATCAGCGATTATGCAATCATCGGCTCGGGTGCGCAGGTCATCGGCCCGATCACGGTGGGTGAACGCGCACGGATCGGCGCCAATGCCGTGGTGACCGACGATGTGCCGGACGGGGCGACGATGGTCGGGATGAAGGCCCGCTCCACGCTGGTGCCCGCAGAGGAATGGCTGCGCGAATTCATCCCCTACGGCACCCCGTGCGACGAACCGTGCGAGGATCAGACGGTCAGCGGGAAACGCCGTACCGATGAGCTGGAGGCGCAGGTCGCCGAATTGCGCACCGAGATCGAGGCGCTGAAGGCGGAACGATCCAACCCGGACGAGCCGCGGCGCGACGGAACCCATAACCGATGAGCACGCCGGTTGGCGGTACCGTGCTGTCTTTCCCGGGTGCGAGGCCGAACCAGATCGGCTTTGCGCGCGACGAGCTCATGCGCATCCTCGACCTGTACGGACGCATGGTCGCGGCGGGCGAGTGGCGCGACTACGCGATGGATTTCGATAGGGACGCGGCCAGCTTCGCCGCTTTCCGCCGCGCTGCCGAGCGCCCGCAGGCGCGGGTCGAGAAACGGCCTTCGCTACGCAACAAGCAGGGCATGTGGACCCTGTTCGGCGAGCATGGGCAGGTCCTGAAGCGCGGGCACGAGCTCGGCGGTGTGCTCGCCCCGCTCGAACGGCGGCTGGTCAAGGCGATCGAGGACTAGGCCGATAGAGCCCTCCCCCTTGAGGGGGAGGGTTGGGTGGGGGTGTAAGGCGGTCTCTGAAGGGTCGAGCACCCACCCCCCGACCCCCTCCCTTGAGGGAGGGGGAGTTGAGGGATCAGGCCGCCACCAGAACCCTTTCGCTGCTGGGCAGGGCATCGCGCCAGTCCTCTGGCACGATCCCCAGCACACCCCGGCGGATCGGTGCCCAGAAGGCCGACAGCGTCAGCAGCGCGGAGCCGATCACCAGCGCGGTCAGCGCCACGGTCAGTTCCACCGCACCGAACCTGTCGAACAGGAAGGCGAGCGCGAACAGCACGTATACCAGAGCGGAGACCAGCAGCGCGCGCCGGTCCACGATCAGCGCCACGATCCCGAAAGCGATGTAAATCGCGAGCACGGCAATCGCCTTGCCGATGCCGATCTCGCTCCCGCCAACAACGCCCAGTGCGGAGAAAACCGGGTGCGCGATCATCGGTGCGGCGAGCAGGTGGAGCCAGAAGGCGACATCGCTACGCCGCGTAAGCCGCTCCGGGTCCTGCAGGTCCCACCGCATCGCGAAAGCGAACACGCCCAGCCCGGCCACGAAGGTGAGCCACAGCGCGACTTGCCCGTGGTCGATATCCATCGGTTCGAGCACGGACATGATGACACCGATTGCCGTCGCACACAGCGCGGCGGCGCCTGCGGCGACGGTGATCGGGATCTTGAAACGCGCCCAGTGGAGCGCTGCGGCGAGCGCGCCGATAATGCCGGCACCGGCAATGAAGTAGCCTGCGAAAGGTTCGCTCTGCTCGGTCCCCACCAGCGCTACACCCAGCGCGGCGGACCCAGCGAACACACCGCCCACGAAGGCGAGCAGCAGGATGATGCTGGGCAGCGCCATGCGCCGCTTGCGGGAAAAGAACTCGGCCAGCGGCCATGATGTGAGGGCAACGAGCCCGCCCGCGATGGCGATCTGCGTCGCGATGCGCAGGCCAACCAGCTGCTGGTAGGAATCGTACTGGGCGTCGGTCCAGTCGGCGCCCCAGTCCCATGCAGGAACGCTGACGAGCATGGTCCCGATCTGCTGCCCGATTGCCCCTGCAGCGAACAGCATGATCGCGATGCCGATGGCGACGAAGATGTCGTTGAAGCTGTTGAGGAGCCTGAAATTCTCCTCGTCTCCGCGGCTGATGCCGCGCACTTCGCTCATATGTGCACGGAAGGATGCCGCGGCATCCTCGCTCAGCGCACCCGCCTCGATGGCGGAGTTGATATCGTCTTCTGAATACACTGGCCGAAACCTCCCCTGTTTCGACCGGGGAAATTAGGGCCAGTGTATTATGGTGTCAATACAGCCCGACGGAGCGTCACTGCCGTTCGTCGGGCCGTCTGCAGTGTGTTAGCCGCGCGCGCTGTCCGGCCCGCTGCCGGTCACCTTCTGCATCGCGGTCAGGATCGCGCCCGACTGTTCGGCGCCCGATTGCGGGGCCTTGAGGTGATCGAACTGGCTGATCTTTTCCCAGTTCTCGGCAAAACCTTCGACCGTGCGCTCACCCTCGGGCAGCCACACGGCGTCGTTCATCACCACCCATGCCGAGTGGAAGCCGCCCGCACCCGCGCCGACGATGGCGTTGCTGGGGGCGTCTTCCGAAACGAGGTACAGCGCGGCCGGGACAACGTTTTCCGGCGCGAACAGGTCGAACGCTTCCTTGGGGAACAGGTCTTCGGTCATGCGCGTGCCCGCGACGGGCGACAGCGTGTTGACCTTGATGTTGTACTTCGCGCCTTCGAGCTGGAGCGTCTTGGTGAGGCCCGCGAGGCCCAGCTTGGCCGCGCCGTAGTTGGCCTGGCCGAAATTGCCGAACAGGCCGGTGGAGCTGGCGGTCATCAGCACGCGGCCATAGGCCTGTTCGCGGAACAGGTCCCAGCATGCCTTGGTGGCATTGGCCGAACCGCCCAGGTGCACGTCCACCACGAAGTCGAAGTCCGCCGGTTCCATCTTGGCGAAGCTCTTGTCGCGCAGCACGCCGGCATTGTTGATGAGGACGTGCACGCCGCCCCACTTCTGCTTGGCGTCGGCGACCATCTTTTCCATCTGGTCGTATTCGGTCACGGATGCGCCATTGGCCATCGCTTCGCCGCCGGCCTTCTCGATTTCCTCGACCACTTCCGCCGCCGCGTCGGACGATCCGGTGCCGTCGCGTGCGCCGCCAAGATCGTTGACCACGACCTTCGCGCCGCGGCGCCCGAGTTCGAGTGCATAGGCACGGCCCAGGCCGCCGCCTGCGCCGGTTACGATGGCGACTTTATCTTTGAACGAGATGCTCATGGGTCTCTCTCCGCTGGTGTCCTAACCTAGAAAATTGGCTGCGGGTTGGCAGGTTCCGGGCAGGCTTGCAACAGGCGGGAGCGCGAGCGGGCGTGCCGTAGGGGCAGGTCGCGTAGAATCGGGCTCGACCTCAAATCCCCCTCCCTTGAGCGAGGGGTTAGGGGTGGGTGTACGACATATACTGCTAGCGCCGTACACCCCCACCCGACCTTCCCCTCAAGGGGGAGGGGGGCTTGCGCTTCAATCAGCCAGCTGCTGCAGCAGGTAGACCATCTGCATTGCGCGCAGCTTGGCCCGCTGTTCGTTGTCGACGCCGCCCGAGTGGCCGCCTGCCGTATCCTCGTAATAGAGGTAGTCGTCACCCTGCGCGGCCATCCGTGCTGCCGCCTTGCGGCCATGGCTGGGGTGCGTCCGGTCGTCGGCGGTGGAGGTGACGTAGAACACGCGCGGGTAGTCCTTCTCCTCCAGCAGCTTCTGGTAGGGCGAATAGCCTTCGATCCACTCGCGCTGCTCGGGGATGCGCGGATCGCCATATTCGCCGATCCACGAGGCACCGCGACCGATGAACTGGTAGCGCAGCATGTCGAACAGCGGGATCTGCACGATCGCGGCGTTGAACAGGTCGGGTGCCTGCGTGAACGCGGTGCCGACCAGCAGGCCGCCCTGCGATCCGCCTTCCACGCCCAGATGCTCGGGGCTGGTAATCCCACGCGCCACGAGGTCGCGGCCCACGGCGATGAAATCGTCCCACGTGCGCTGCTTGTTCTCGCGAATGGCACTCTGGTGCCAGTTCGGCCCGAACTCGCCGCCGCCGCGGATATTGGCGAGGACGTAGGCATTGCCCCGCTCCAGCCACATTTTGCCGGTGCTGCCGAGGTAGGAGGGCAGGCGCGGCACCTGGAAACCGCCATAGCCGCCCATCAGCACCGGCGTGCTGCCGTCCATCGCCATCCCGGCGGGCTTGACGAGGAAGTAGGGGATCTTCGTGCCGTCCGCGCTGGTCGCCTCGAACTGTTCGATCTCCATGCCGGTTGCATCGAAGCGGCTCGGGCTTTCCTTCACCACTTCCAGATCGACGCCGTTTTCCGCGTAGTAATAGGTGCCCGGCGAGAGGAAGTCGGTTGAGGTGAACATGATCTGGTCGGTTTCGTTCGACGCGGTGGCGACGCCGACCGTGGCGTTCTTGGGCAGGTCGATCTCGGTCCAGCCCCAGCCGCCATCTTCGTAATCGAATTTGAGGACCTTGCCCTTCACATTATCGAGGATGGAGATGTAACCGCTGTTCTTGGTCGATCCACCACCACGCTTGGTCTGGCGTTCGCCCGGCGCCCAGACGAGCACTTTCTGCGCGCCGTTCGGGTCGGCCTTCCATTCTTCCAGATCGACCGCGACGATCGAGTCCGCCGGGAACATCACGCCGTTCGACTTCCAGTCGACATCGGTGGTGAGCAGCATGTGCCCGTCCAGGATGCCGTAAGGGCCGGCCTTTGCCGGCAGGTCCAGCTTCAGCCACTCGCCATCATGCTCGACGAAATATTCGCGTTCGTGGAACGAGATGCCGCGATAGCCGATGCGGCCGTGGATCGTGCCTTCGCCATCGCGCAGCAGGTAGGCCCCGGCAGACACGTCCGACTTTTCGCCGCGAAAGATTTCCGGCGCGGATTCGAGCGGAGTGCCGCGCTTCCATTCGCGCGTGGTGAAGGGGTAGAAGCTGTCGGTGACGGTATCGTCGCCGAAATTGCGGCTGACGAGCAGCGTATCCTTGTCGACCCAGCTGGCGCTGCCCTGGCTCTCGGGCAGTTCGAACCCGCCATCCACGAAATCCAGCGTCTCAAGGTCGAATTCGCGCGCAATGCTGGCGTCCTTCCCTCCATCGGAAAGGTAGACCATGCAGCGCGTGCCATCAGGTGGCAGGCAATTCATCCCGCCATAGACCCACTCGCGGCCCTCGGCGGCGGCGAGTGCATCGATATCGAGGATGGTTTCCCATTCCGGATTGTCCGTGCGCCAGCTTTCCAGCGTTGTGCGGCGCAGGATGCCCTTGGGGTTCTTCGCGTCCTGCCAGAAATTGACCATGCCGTAATGCGTGAAAGACACGCCGGGGACGCGATCCTCGGCATCGTAGATCGCCAGCGCTTCTGCCTTCAGTTCCTCGAACCGGGGGTCGGTCTGCAAGGCGGCAACCGTCTTCTCGTTTTCGGCCTCGACCCATTCGAGCGCGCGCTCGCTCCGGGTTTCCTCCAGCCAGATGAAGGGATCGTTCTCGGCTTCGTAGTCGGGTTCGACCACGGCATTGGAATCCTGCGCGGCAAGTGGAGCTGTCATGAGCGGCGCACTAGCCACCGATGCGGCGAGCGCAATGCCAAGCGCGCGGATGGATACGAGTTTCATCGAATGTCTCCCCCAGGGAATGTCTCAAGTGGCTGGAAAATGGAGCGAGTGTTTCGTGGACGGGCCCGTTTGCCAAGGCCATTCGACGGGTACGGGCATGCATTGGTCGATTGCGGGCCGGATGGACACCGAGGCCGGTCATGCGAGGCCCTCAAGCGCAGGGATCAGCGCATCGAACTGATCGATCACCGCGTCGGCGCCAAGCTCGTTCGCCGGCTTATCGCAATAGCCGTAACCTGCGGCGATCACCGGCACTCCGGCGGCGCGTGCCGCCATCACGTCGTAGGTGCTGTCGCCCACAAAGGCGAGGCGCGTGGCTGCGCAGCGCTCGATCGCGGCAATGATCGGATCGGCGGCGGGCTTGGCGCGGAAATTGCCGTCCGCATCGCGGCCCAGGCTGTCGCCCCCGATCAGCGTGACGAAGCGGTCGGCAAGGCCGAGCTGGCCAAGGATGTCTGCCGCGAAGCTTTCGAACTTGTTGGTCACCACTGCCAGCTTCACGTCCATCGCCGTCAGTTGGCCCAGCGTATCGACCACGCCGGGGAAGGGCTGCGTGTGGACCGCGGCATGATCGCCGTAATAGCGCAGCAGGGTCTTGTAGAGCGGGCGAAAGTGCTCGTCCGCCATGCTGCCGCCCTGGCTTTCGATCGCGCGTGCGAGCATCACCTTCGCCCCGCCACCGATCAGGCCTTCGACTTCTTCGGCAGGCACCTGCTCGTACCCGCCCTCGGCCAGCGCGACGTTCACCGCGGCGGCCAGATCGCCCTTCGTGTCGAGCAGCGTACCGTCGAGATCGAGCCCGATTGCGTCGAATGGAAATTCCCTCATGCCCCCGTGCGTGGCGAAAGCTTCTTCAATCTGCAAGCCGATGGTGGCACAGCGCGGCATATGACAGATTTTGCCGCCATCATCCTCGCCGCGGGCAAGGGCACCCGCATGAAGTCCGACCTGCACAAGGTGCTGCACCCGATTGCGGGCCGCCCGATGCTGCATCACCTGATCGCCTCGGTCGATGCGCTGGGCCCCAAGCGCAAGGTGGTAGTGGTCGGCGCGGGTCGCGAGCAGCTGGAAGCGGCGGTGGGCGAGGATACGCGCACCTGCCTGCAGGAACCGCAGCTCGGCACGGGCCATGCGGTGCAGCAGGCCGAGGATGAGCTGCGCGATTTCTCGGGCGACGTGCTGGTGCTCTACGGCGATGTTCCCTTTGTTCGTGGCGAGACCATGCAGGCCATGCTCGACCGGCTGCATGCCGAAGACGCGCCCAAGGTGGTGGTGCTGGGCTTCGAGCCCGAAGACGCGCTCGCCTATGGCCGCGTAATCGCAGACGACGCCGGGCGGATCGCCAAGATGGTCGAGTTCAAGGACGCGAGCGAGGAAGAGCGCGCCTGCACCTTGTGCAATTCGGGCCTGATGGCGGCGCGCGCCAGCGATATGTTCGATCTGCTGAGGCGGGTGGACAATGATAATGCGCAGGGCGAGTATTACCTGCCCGACATCGTCAACATTGCCATCGCCGACGGAGAAACCTGCGCGGCGGTGACCGCGAGCGATCCGGGCGAGGTGGTTGGGATCAACAGCCGCGCCGAACTCGCCCGTGCCGAAGCGCAGTGGCAGGACCTGAAGCGCGAGGAAGCAATGGCGGGCGGGGCAACGCTGCGCGCGCCGGAAACCGTGTTTTTCAGCTATGACACGCAAGTAGGCCGTGATGTCACCATCGACCCCAACGTGGTGTTCGGCCCCGGTGTCTCGATTGCCGATGGCGCGCATATCAAGGCGTTCAGCCACCTTGAAGGAGCCACCGTGGGCGAGGGCGCGCAGGTCGGCCCCTATGCGCGGCTGCGGCCCGGCGCGGTGCTGGAAAAGGGCGCCTTCGTCGGCAATTTCGTCGAGGTGAAGAAGGCGACGCTGGGTGAGGGCGCAAAGGCCAGCCACCTGACCTATCTCGGCGACACCGAAGTCGGCGCGGGCGCGAATATCGGCGCGGGCACCATCACCTGCAATTACGATGGCTATTTCAAGTACAGGACCGTCATCGGGGAGCGCGCCTTCATCGGATCGAACAGCGCGCTGGTCGCGCCCGTCAACATCGGCGCGGACGCCATCGTCGCGGCGGGCAGTACGGTGACCCGCGATGTCGCCTCGGGCGAATTGCGGATGGAGCGCGCCGAGCAATCCATAAAACCCGGCTGGGCAGATCGTTTTCATGATACGATGAAAAAGAAGAAGGCGGCGGAGAAGAAGTGATGCGGACCATCCTGGCAACATGCGCGTGCATCGCGCTGGCGGCATGCGGCGGGGCGGCGGGCGATGGCGAAGACCAGCTCGATACCGCCGATCTCGAAGCGAACGCGGACGCGCCCGATCCGGGCATGCCCGAAGGCTCAGGTGCCGACCCGGCCGGTGCGGCCGAAGACACGATGCAGGAAATGGCGCAGCCGGTCGCCTGTACGAGCCCGGAAAAGACGCTGTTTTTCTGCGAGGCGGGCCGCAAGCAGATCGCGGTATGCGGCATCTATGATGCCGAGGGGGAGCGCAGCGCGCAGTATCGCTATGGCTCCGACACGGCGGAGCCGGTGCTGGGTGACGGGCGATTCGCCAGCGTGCCCTACTCGGGCGGGGGAGAAGCGCAGATCGAATTCCTCAACGGCAGCACGCGCTACATCGTCTACAGCCGCACCGTGCGGACCAATTTCAAGGCCGGCGAGCCGAACAACCCGGAACTCACCGACGGAGTGATGGTGGTGCGCGGAGGCGAGGTGCTCAGCGACAAGCAGTGCACCGGCGATCCGCAATCGGTCGATGTGATGGCGGGCGACGACTATGGCGGCGTCGAGAGCGAGCTGTTCTATCCCGAAGACTGAGGAAGAGCAGCTGGCCTGCTGGCTGTGCGGGCGACCCATCGCCACGCGGCTGCAATGGCATCACCCGGTGCCGAAGGCGAAGAAGGGGCGGGAGACGGCGCCCGTCCACCCGATCTGCCATCGCACGATCCACGCGAATTTCACCAATGCCCAGCTTGCGCGCATCGGAGACGATCCAGCGGTGCTTGCCGAGAACGAGACTGTCGCGAAGTTCCTGCGCTGGATTGCGGACAAGCCGCCCGATTTCCACGCGCCGACGCGCTAAGGGGTGAAGCGCTGGGAGGTCAGGCCTCGCGCGTGATTGCCCGCGCGACCAGCAGGCCGATTCCCGCCCCGACGAGGTCCGCGCCGAGGTCAGCCCATTCGGCGGAGCGGCCCCAGTCGAGCCACCATTGCGCGATCTCGATCAACCCGCCGAACCCGGCAAGCGCGAAGAACAGCGCCAGCGGGCTGCGAGCACGGAACCCTGCTGCGGCGAGCCCGCCAAGGCCGAAGAAAGTTATGCCGTGCAGCAGCTTGTCGTTGAAGCGGCCGGGGCCGTCCCCGCTCGGTACGATAGCGAGCGCAAAGGCAATGCACACCGCGGTGACCAGCGCGATCTGCGCCAACCGCACCAGCAGGGGTGTCATTGCAATCCGGGGCATGCGGAAGGGCTCTCCGGCTGGAGGGCCGCCTTAGCCTTCGACGTGTTCGGCGAGGATCGTCAGGCCGTTCTCGCCGACTTCGGCAAAGCCGCCGCGCACTTCGATGAGGTCGGGCGTTGCGCCGGCGGTCTTGAACACCTGCACCGCGCCATCCTTGATCGTCGACATGAAGGGCGCGTGGCCTTCGAGCACGCCGAACTCGCCCTCGGTGCCGGGCACGACGACCATATGGACATCGTCGCTCAGCACGTGGCGGGCGGGGGTTACCAGTTCGAAGTGAAGGGGCATTATTCTTCCTCGAGAACATATTGCTGAATTACGAAGGCCGCCTCATCGACTAATGCGGTCATGTCGACGAATTGTACGCCCAGATACCAGCCATCGAAGGCTGGCGTTCGAAGGCTTTGCATCTCCGCGCCTTTGATTTCGAGGATCGCTGCAGGATCTTCGAACCAGCCATCGGCCAGCACATCGCGGTCAGCGTAACTCGATGCAAAGGCGCTCTGCGCTCCCTGGCCGAATAAACTCACTTGGCAGAACGATGTATCGCGGGAATTGGCGATCTGGATCGTTCCGTTGTCGGCTTCCAGAGATACGACGTCGAGGTGGCCCGCACGATGATGTTCACGGCTGCCAACGAAATCGTATCCGCGCGCCTTGATCGCCGGCTCGTCCTGCAGGGGCGTCTCGATTTCCATCAAATCGGGACAGAGATCGAACACGGCTTCGCGAGTCAGCTCGTCAAGGCTGGCCGCCTGAGCAGGCATTGCGCCCGCGACCGCCGCAGAGGCGATCGCGACGCTGCAAAGCGTGCCAAGGCGGCTCAGCACCGACTTACGCGTCCTCGGCCAGCTTCTTGGCCTTTTCGACCGCCATGTCGATCCCGCCGACCATGTAGAAGGCGGCTTCGGGCAGGTGGTCGTATTCGCCATCGACCACGGCCTTGAACGATTTGATCGTGTCTTCGATCTGCACGAACTGGCCGGGGATGTTGGTGAACACTTCCGCGACGTGGAACGGCTGCGAGAGGAAGCGCTGGATCTTGCGCGCGCGGGCGACGGTCAGCTTATCTTCTTCCGAAAGCTCGTCCATCCCGAGGATGGCGATGATGTCTTGCAGAGATTTGTACTTCTGCAGGATTTCCTGGACCTTACGCGCCGTCTCGTAGTGCTCCTGGCCCACGACGCGCGGCTCCAGCACGCGGCTGGTGGAATCGAGCGGGTCGACCGCCGGGTAGATGCCCAGCTCCGAAATCGCGCGGTTCAGCGTGGTCGTCGCGTCCAGGTGGGCGAACGAGGTGGCGGGTGCAGGGTCGGTCAAGTCATCGGCAGGCACGTAGATAGCCTGCACCGAGGTGATCGAGCCCTTGGTGGTCGAGGTGATGCGTTCCTGCAGGTTGCCCATGTCGGTCGACAGGGTCGGCTGGTAACCCACGGCCGAAGGAATACGGCCGAGCAGCGCGGACACTTCCGAACCGGCCTGCGTGAAGCGGAAGATGTTGTCGACGAAGAACAGCACGTCCTGGCCTTCCTCGTCGCGGAAATATTCCGCCATGGTCAGGCCGGACAGCGCCACGCGGGCACGCGCACCGGGAGGCTCGTTCATCTGCCCGAACACCAGCGCCACCTTGGAACCTTCGGAGGTCGCGTTGCCCTCGGCATCCTTGGCGATGACGCCCGCGTCGAGGAATTCGTGGTACAGGTCGTTACCTTCGCGGGTACGCTCACCCACGCCCGCGAACACGGACACGCCGCCGTGGCCCTTCGCGATGTTGTTGATGAGTTCCTGGATCAGCACGGTCTTGCCCACGCCGGCGCCGCCGAACAGGCCGATCTTGCCGCCCTTTGCATAAGGCGCGAGCAGGTCGATCACCTTGATCCCGGTGACGAGGATCGCCGCTTCGGTCGACTGATCGACGAATTCGGGAGCCTCGGCGTGGATCGGGGCGGACTTTTCGGCGCCGATGGGGCCGCGTTCGTCGATCGCTTCGCCGACCACGTTCATGATGCGGCCCAGCGTCTTGGGGCCGACCGGCACGGAAATCTGCGCGCCGGTGTTGATCACTTCGGCGCCGCGGGTCAGGCCGTCGGTCCCGTCCATCGCAATGGTGCGAACGGTGTTTTCACCCAGGTGCTGCGCGACTTCGAGAACCAGCGTGGTGTCGCCGTTCTTCGTTTCGAGCGCGGTCAGGATCGCGGGCAGTTCGCCTTCGAAATGCACGTCGACGACGGCGCCAATCACCTGCGCGATGGTGCCGTTGCCCGTCAGGTTGGGCTTCGATTTGGTTTTTGCGGCGGTGGCCATGTTCGTTTCCTTGGTCCGTATCCTTAGAGCGCTTCGGCGCCCGCGATAATCTCGATAAGCTCGGTGGTGATCGCGGCCTGGCGGCTGCGGTTGTACTGGATATTGAGGTTCTTGATCAGGTCGCCCGCGTTGCGCGTCGCGTTGTCCATCGCGGTCATCGAGGCACCCTGTTCGGAAGCCTCACGCTCCAGCAGCGCGCCGAACAGCTGCGTGCGGACATAGCGCGGCAGCAGGGCTTCGAGGATTTCCTCCTCGCCAGGTTCGTATTCGACCAGCGCGTCGCCGCTGCCCGAAGCTGGCTTCGCCTCGCCCTCGGCTGCGGGGACGGGGATCAGCTGCTGCGTGGTCGGGTCCTGCGCCAGCGCCGACTTGAAGATCGGGTAGACGAGGTGCGCAACATCGAACTTGCCTGCCTCGAACATTTCGAGAAGCTCGCTCGCGATCGCCTCGGCCTCGTCGAAGCCGGGGGTGCGCACGTTCGAGGTGTCGAAATGCTTGGCGATCGCATCGGCATTATTGCGCTTGATCGGGGCGCGGCCTTTGCGACCGACAAGGTAGAACTGCACGTCCTTGCCCTTCTCGCGCAGGGACGTTGCTTTCTTCAGCGCTTCCTTGACGATATTGGCGTTCAGGCCGCCGCACAGGCCCTTGTCGGTGTTGACCACCACCAGCAGGTGACGCTGGTCGGAGCCATTGCCCGCCAGCAGCTTGGGCGCGGAATCGCTTCCGCCGACCTTGCTCGCCAGCGACGCCATCACCGCGTTCAGCCGCTCCGCATAGGGGCGTGCGGCCTCGGCAGCTTCCTGCGCACGGCGCAGCTTGGCCGCCGCGACCATCTGCTTGGCCTTGGTGATCTTCTGGGTCGACTTGACCGACTTGATCCGGCCCTTGAGTTCCTTGAGGCTAGCCATCGTGGCTCCCTATCTCGCTGGGCTTACGCGAACTGCTTGGCAAAGGCGTCCAGCGCCTTGACCGTGCGGTCCTTGATGTCGTCTTCGAACTTCTTGCTGTCGCGGATGTCCTTCAGGATGTCCGCGTGCTCGTGGCGCATGAAGCTGAGCATCTGCGTTTCGTATTCGGTCACCCGGTCCACCGCGACATTGTCGAGATATCCGTTGGTGCCCGCGAAGATCGACACGGTCTGCTCTTCGAACGGCATGGGCGAGAACTGCGGCTGCTTGAGCAGCTCGGTCAGGCGCGCACCGCGGTTGAGCAGCTTCTGCGTCGAGGCGTCGAGGTCTGAACCGAACTGTGCGAAGGCCGCCATTTCGCGGTACTGCGCCAGCTCCAGCTTGATCGAGCCGGAGACCTTCTTCATCGCCTTGGTCTGTGCGGCACCGCCCACGCGGCTGACCGACAGGCCGACGTTAATCGCCGGGCGCACACCCTGGTAGAACAGGTCGGTTTCGAGGAAGATCTGCCCGTCGGTGATCGAGATTACGTTGGTCGGGATGTAGGCCGAGACATCGCCCGCCTGCGTTTCGATGATCGGCAGCGCGGTCAGCGAACCGCCGCCTTCGCTGTCGTTCATCTTCGCCGCACGCTCCAGCAGGCGGCTGTGCAGGTAGAACACGTCGCCCGGATAGGCTTCGCGGCCCGGCGGGCGGCGCAGCAGCAGCGACATCTGGCGGTAGGCCACGGCCTGCTTCGAAAGGTCGTCGTACACGATCACGGCGTGCATGCCGTTGTCGCGGAAGAACTCACCCATCGCGGCGCCGGTGTAGGGCGCGAGGTACTGCAGCGGGGCAGGTTCGGAAGCGGTCGCGGCGACCACGATGGAATATTCCATCGCGCCGTTTTCTTCGAGCTGCTTCACGATCTGTGCAACGGTGGAGCGTTTCTGGCCGACCGCGACATAGATGCAGTACAGCTTGTCCTTCTCGTTATCGCCCTTGTGCGCGTCGCGCTGGTTGATGAAGGTGTCGATCGCGACAGCCGACTTGCCGGTCTGGCGGTCACCGATGATCAGTTCGCGCTGGCCACGGCCGACGGGCACGAGCGCGTCGATGGCCTTGAGGCCGGACTGCACAGGCTCGCTCACGCCTTGGCGCGGAATAATGCCGGGGGCCTTCTGTTCGACCAGGCGACGCTCGGTCGTCTCGATGGGGCCCTTGCCGTCGATCGGGTTGCCCAGCGCATCGACCACGCGGCCGAGCAGGGCCTTGCCAACGGGCACGTCCACGATGGTCTCGGTCCGGCGCACGCTGTCGCCTTCGCGGATTTCGGTATCGGAACCGAAGATCACGACGCCCACGTTGTCGGCTTCCAGGTTCAGGGCCATGCCCTTCACGCCGCCGGCGAATTCGACCATTTCGCCTGCCTGCACCTTGTCCAGCCCGTGGATGCGGGCGATCCCGTCCCCCACGCTAAGCACGGTGCCGACTTCGCTTTCCTGCGCAGTCGCGTCGAAGTTGGCGATCTGGTCCTTGATGACCTTGCTGATTTCAGCGGCGCGAATGTCCATCATTCAGCCTTTCATGGCTTGGGTAAGGGAGTTGAGACGGGTGCGGATCGATCCGTCGATCCGGCGGGAGCCGATGGTGACGATGAGGCCACCGAGCATGTCGGGGTCGACGCTGCTGGTCAGCTTGACGGTGCGGCCTTCGCGCGCAGTCAGCTTCTTTTTCAGCGACGCAATCTGGTCTTCGGACAGCGGGTGCGCGCTGATCACTTCGGCGCTCACCTCGCCGCGCTGTGCGGCGGCGATGTCGCGGAAGGCGCGGATCACGCGGCCCAGCTCTGCCAGGCGACGATTCTCCGCCAGCACGCCGAGGAAGCGGCGGGTCAGCGGGCTCACTTCCAGCACCCGGGCGACTTCTTCGATCGCCGCAGCCTTGGCCTTGCGGCCCAGCTTGGGGTTGGTGGTGAGCGATGCGAGCTCGGGCGATTCTGCCAGCGCGGCAGACAGCTTGTCGAGATCGGACTCGACCGCGCTTACGCCGCCCTCTTTCGGGCCTTCTTCGGCGGCCAGTTCGAACAGGGCGACTGCATAACGCCCTGCTAGGCTAGCCTGAATACCGGCGGAAATCTCCACGCCTGGGGGTCCTCTTCGGGTCCGGAAAAAACGATTCGGGTTGCTTGCCGTTCAGGGCCGCATTCTCGAGGGAATTGAGGGCTGCCCCGGCAAGGCTGGCGCGCGCCTAGCATCGGGTTTTGCGAAGCGCAAGGCGGGCGAGGGGATTCGTTTGCCGCATCAGCGCGATGGGCGTAGCATTGCCGCGATTTGTCGGGAGAGAGACAATGGACTTGGTGCCGCTGGCTCCGCATTGCGGGGTCGAAATCACCGGCGTGCAGCTGGCGCATGCTGCCGAAGGGGACGGTGGCGAGGTGCTCGATGCGATCCGTCAGGCCGTCTGGACGCACGGCGTGGCGCTGTTTCGCGACCAGGACTTCGGCCCGGATGCGCATATCGCCTTTGCAAAGGCATGGGGCGGGATCGACCTCAACAGCTATTTCCCGCTGACCGATTCCCACCCCGAGATCGCGGTGGTGAAGAAGCGGGCCGACCAGACGACCAATATCGGCGGCGGCTGGCACACAGATCATTCCTATGACCAGGTGCCCGCGATGGGCTCCATCCTCGTCGCGCGCGAGCTGCCGCCTGCCGGGGGCGATACCCTGTTCGCCCATATGGGCGCGGCATACGATGCGCTGGACGACGGGCTGAAGACCGAGATTGCAGGGCTGGAGGCGTTCCACACCGCCGACCATGTCTACAGCCCCGAAGGTTTCTACGCGCAGACCGACATGGGCGCGGACCTGCGCGGGCAGGAGATGAAAACGGGTGCGACGCATCCGGTGGTGGTCCGTCACCCGCAGACGGGGCGCAAGCTGCTCTACGTCAACTCGGCCTTCACCACGCATATCGTCGGGCGCAGCCGCAAGGAGAGCCTGCCGCTGCTCCAGCGCCTGTTCGCTGCGGCGCTGCTGCCGGAGAACCAGGCGCGGGTAGAGTGGACGCCGGGATCGGTGGCGATCTGGGACAATCGCACCACCTGGCACCTCGCGATGAACGACTACCAGGGCCACGCGCGCGAGATGCACCGCATCACGCTGACCGGGGAGCCGCTGGCGGCGTAATTCTTCGTGCGCCTTCGCCGTTCGTGTCGAGCGTAGTCGAGACACGCGCGCAACGCATCTCGACTACGCTCGATGCGAACGGATTGACTGGCTAGTCGACGGGATTGCGGAAAGTCTCCGACATTTCCCCGATCCGTTGGCGCGCAGCCGCGTCTGCAGCTTCCATGTCGCCACCGGTTTCCATCGAGATGCGAAGGTGCAGTGCCTCAATCTCGTCGATCTGGGCGTCGGTGCAGACACGAGCATTTGAGCCATCTACCAAGCGGGCACCGGTGTAGACACATTTTTGGCCTGCCTCATCGAAGCATATCGTATCGAATGAGAGTGGAGCACTTGAGGTGCCGTATCCTATAGCTTCGAAACCTACATGCGCTCGCTCAAAGTTGTTCCAGCAAGCACCCTTATTGCCATCGCGCATCTCGCAGACACAGGCTTGATCAGCGAGTTTCTGAAGCGCTTCGAGGTCGAGTGTCGAACCGGTTTCGGCAGGTTGTGCTGTTCGCTCCGCTCCGCAAGCCGAAAGGAGCAATGCGGCAAGCGCGATCAATATGCGAACCGGACCCACCTAATCCGCAGGCTGGCAGGAATAGACCAGCCGCTCGTTCGGCTGTCCGGGCAGCGCGGCGAGCACCGCTTCCTGCGACCGGCCCAGTTCCGCCGCCCCATCGCTTGCCTCGCACGAGGGCGCGTCATAGCTCCCGCGTGCCTCGCGTGCGGCGGTTATCGCACCGCGCGACAGCAGGTAGCGGTCGGCGCGGTAGGTGCGCGTCTGCGGATCGTAGCGCGCAACGCTCACCACATCCTCCTCGTTCGGCACGAACACACGCGCCCACTGGCCGTTTGCGAAGCCGTACTGCGTGCGCCCGTTGACGCAGCCGCTGGCCGACCAGCGCAGGTCGATGCTTTTCTCGGCATCGCCGGTGATCCGGCTGCGCGATGGCTCCAGCGTGCACACGAACTTGCCGGCGGTCGCGGCATCCGCATCGTCGGACACCTGCTCGCTGCCCGTTTCCTCGCCCAGTGCCGCGGCGACCTTGCGGTCGATCGCGTCGAGGCCGGGCCGCGTGAGGTAGAGCGCTGCGGCGGTCACCAGCAGCACGGCCGCCAGCGCGTAACAGGCGTAGGGGAGCCATTCGGGGATGCCCTTGCGCGCATCGCTATCCCATTCGGGATCATCCTCCGCCACATCGTCCGGCACCACGTCGCCCGCGGCGAGTTCCTTTTCGCGCCGCTGGGCGAGCATGTAGCCCGCGACGGCGACGAAGATCGCGCCGAGCAGCAGCAGCAGCGATGCGGCGATCCGGTTCTCCCGCTCCGCCTGCACTTCCATCTCAGCTTCCAGTTGCAGGCGGGCGCGCCGTTCGCTGGCGGCTTCGGACCGCGCGGCCATCTGCACGCGGGCGGCCTCGGCGGCGGCGGCGCGGCGCTGCCGCTCCGCCTCGTCCAGCTCGGCGAGGCTGCGGCAGGGCATGTCGTTGAGCTGCGGCGTCACCTTGTTGGCGCGCAGGAAGGGCACCAGCTCCTTGTTGGAGACCGCGAAATAGAATTCCGCGTCGGTTCCGTCGCTTTCCGCGCCGAAGCTGTTCACGCCCAGCACGCGCCCGCAATTGTCGAGCAGGGGCCCGCCCGAATTGCCGCGCGCGATGGGCGCGGTGTGCAGGATGGTGTCGAACTGGCGGCTGGGCCGCTCGCCCGAGATGAACCCGCGGCTTTTAACCGGCGGCTGCGAGCGCACGATATCGTTGATCGACAGGCCCTGCGCGCGGTCGACATTCATTGGATAGCCTACCGATGTCACCGTATCGCCGCTGCCCCCGGGCCGATCGCCCGCGAGTGTGAGCGGCGGGATGCGCAGCTTGCCCTCGATCGCGAGCAGCGCGAGGTCGGTGCCCTGGTCGACCGCGATGATGCGCGCAAACGCCGGGTCGTCGCCATCGGGCGGGACGATCCCGATCACCCGGTCCCCGTCGAAGGCGCCCCCATACAGCGCCTCGCGCACGACATGCGCATTAGTGACGATACGTTGCCGGGAGACGGCAAAACCGGTCCCGTGGCTGAGCGGGAAAAGCTCTTCCTCGCCCCCTTCGATGTTCTTCTCGAAGATCACGATCCGCACCACTCCGCGCGCTGCGGCATCGATATCGGCGGGCTCTGCCAGCGCGGGCACCGGCAAGGCGAGGCCCAGCGCAGCGAGCAGGAGCGAGAAGAGGAGCAGGATTCGCGTCATCACCCGCTCTTTTGGCGGGCTGCGGGTTTGGCCGCAAGCTTCGGGATGTACCGTCATCGCGATCAGTCTAGAAAGCAATTCATGACGAAGGATAAATCCCCTCTTCCCCTTGGCGACGATCAGGCGTGGGCCGCCGTGATGCGGCGCGACCGGGCATTCGACGGGCAATTCGTGACCGGGGTGCTGACCACCGGCATCTATTGCCGCCCGAGCTGCGCCGCGCGGCACCCTGCACGCGAGAACGTGCGTTTCTTCGCCAATGGAGCAGAGGCGCGCGCCGCCGGTCTGCGTGCCTGCAAGCGGTGCCTGCCCGACGATGTCTCGCGCGACGAGGCGGCAGTGCGCGCCGCGATCGACGCGATCCGCAGCGGCGACAGCCCCACTCTGGAAGAACTGGGCGCGATCACCGGCTATTCGCCCACGCATATCCAGCGGGTGTTCAAACGCGCCACCGGTCTCTCACCCGCCGCCTTCGCGCGGGCCTTGAGGGAAGAGCGTGCGCGCGATGCCTTGGGCGGTTCGGCAAGCGTCACTGAGGCCATCTACGATGCAGGTTACGAGGCGCCGAGCCGCTTCTATGCCGCAATGGAAGGGAAAATGGGAATGAGCCCGAGTGCATGGAAAAACGGCGGACGCGGCGTCACGATTCGCTGGGCTGTCGTGGACACGACCCTGGGTGCAATGCTGGTTGCCGCGAGTGACAAGGGCGTCTGCCGCCTCTCCTTCGACGAGGGCGAGGCAGACGTGCGCGCCCGCTTCCCCGAAGCGGAGCTGACGCAGGGCGGGGCGGAGTTCGCCGGCCTGCTCCAGCAGGTGGTCGACGCGGTCGAGCAGCCGGGCACCGGCGGCAAGGACATCCCGCTCGACGTGGCAGGCACCGCATTCCAGGAGGCGTGCTGGAAAGCGTTGCGCGAAATCCCGCCGGGCGAGACGCGCAGCTATTCCGAGATCGCCGCAGCGGCAGGTAACCCGAAGGCCGTGCGCGCTGCGGGCAGCGCCAATGGCGCCAACAATGTTGCCGTGCTGATCCCGTGCCATCGCGTGATCCGCAGCGATGGCGGGATCGGTGGCTATGCCTATGGCACCGACATCAAGGAAGAACTGCTGCGGCGCGAGCAGGGCCGCGCGGACTAGTCACCCGGAACATCGCGTCCCGCCACCCCGTTCATGCGCCATATCACGCAATCAGGGGCGAGAAATGACCGATAAATCCGATCACAGCAGCAATTCGCACCCGTCGCGCTGGCCAACCTTCGCGGCGATGATTGCGACATCCATCGTCACGATGTTCGTGCTCAAATATTCCAACGTGTATGAGACGGGGCATATCTGGTTCAGCCAGACGCGCATGTGGATGGCCCTGATGATGGGCATGGCGATGATCGTCATCATGCTCGGTTTCATGTGGGGCATGTATCGCACGCTGCTGACCAAGGTGCTGGTCATGGTGGGGGCGGTGCTGGGCTTCGGCCTGTTCCTGTTCCTCGCGCGCAGTCAGGCAACCGTCGACGACGAGGCGTGGATGAAAGCGATGATCCCGCACCATTCTATCGCCGTGCTGACCAGCCGTCGCGCGCACATCAGCGATCCGCGTGTCCGCGAACTCGCCGACGATATCATCGAAGCGCAGGTCAAGGAGATCGCGCAGATGGAGATTCTGCTCGACGACATCGAACAGAACGGAGAGCAGGGCACCGGCGAAAGCCTGCCTCCACGCAGCGCCGAACTGACCGACGAGCTCAGGCGCAAGGCGCGCGAAGACGCGCATCTCGCCGGGGAGTAACCGTCCGGTTGCTTGCCATTTCCGATCCAGGGCGACATTCAGGGATATAAACGGGAGGATCGGACATGGCAGACGCGACAGACAGGCCCATCTGGCGAAAGGTCGTCGATTTTCCGCTGGTGGCCATGGTCCTCTCACTGGTCGTCCTGGGTCTGGTGCTGGGTGTTGCAACCGCCGCGACCCTGCTGCTGCCCGTCGACCAGTTGAGCGAGAATGCGGTAATCGTCATCAACGGGCTGGTCGTGCCGCTGCTGGCGTTTGCGACCTATAAGCTGGTCTTGCGTCGTCTGGGCGAACATCCGCGCGACGACCTGCCGATGGCGCCTGCGATCAGGCATCTGGTGCTCGGTATCCTGGGTGCAGCCGTGCTGATGAGCGCGATTGTCGGCATCGCTGCCCTGCTTGGCGGCTATCGGATCGCGGGCTGGGGCGGCAGCACGTCCGTTTTGCAGATCCTGTTCCTTGCCGGTGTGCAGGCGGGCTTCGTGGAAGAGGTGATCTCGCGCGGGATCATCTTCCGATATCTTGAGGAGTTCGGCGGCAGCTGGTTCGCGCTGGTGCTGTCCTCGCTGATCTTCGGCTTCCTGCATGCGGGCAATGATAATGCCACGTTGCTTTCATCGGTCGCGATTGCGATGGAGGCGGGCGTCCTGCTGGGCGGGGCCTACATGCTCACGCGCAACCTGTGGCTCGCAATCGGCATCCATTTCGGCTGGAACGTGGTGCAGGGTTATGTCTGGGATGTCGCGGTGTCAGGGCACGAAGTCGACGGCATGCTCGATGCGCGGGCGACCGGCGACGTGCTGATCTCCGGCGGAGCATTCGGGCTGGAAGCTTCGGTCATCGCGATGGTGCTGGCGACAGGCGCGGGCTTGGCGGTGGTCTGGTGGGCGGTGAAGCGCGGCCATGTGGTCAGGCCGTGGTGGATGCGCGACCGCAGCCTGCCGCCGCTTGCGCCGGAAAACACCGGCCGGAGCGTCGCGACCCAAGATCCAGAAAGCTAGGACTCCAGAAAGATCGCCTTTGCGGCAAGATCGAAGCACGCCTGCAGGTTCTTTCGCGATGGAATGTCGTTGCCGAACAGCAGCGGGGTATAGAGCGGCGAGTATAGCAGCGCGAGCGCGGCGCGCGGCTCGACCCCGTCCTGCAATTGCCCGGCATCGGCGGCCCATGCCAGCCGCATCCGCGCCCAGTCGCGCCGTGGATCGAGCCAGCGCTTGCGCACCGCATTGGCGACGGAGGGGCTCTCGCGCCCACCCAAGAGCATCGCGGCGAAGGCGCGCCCCGTCGGCCCGCGCAGCTGGTCCGCCATGCCCATGATCTGCGCCCGGAAATCCTCGCGCGCGCTGCCGCTTTCATGCAGGTCGAGCGTTTCGTCGATGGCAGAGAAGAACGCGTCGACCGCCAGATCGGCACGGCCCTTCCACCAGCGGTAAATCGTGCTCTTGCCCGTGCCTGCTTCGCGCGCGACGCCTTCCATCGTCAGGTTCTCGAACCCGTCGCGCACCAACAGCGTGAGCGCGGCGAGCAGGATCGCCTCGCGCGATTTCTCGCTGCGCGGGCGGCCCTTGGGTTGGGGCCTGGGTTCGGGGGTGGCGGTGTCGTCCTGAGCGGCCATGCGAAACGCTACCGTCTCGCTATCGGGACTGCAAGATATGCGGTTCTTGAAGTTGCGAGGCATTCGCATTAGATGGCGCGTATGAATGCAAGACCCGCCCCCCGCGAAATGACCGTCCTCGGCAGCACAAGCCTCAGCCCCTCGATGCAACGCGTAACGCTCGGCGGGCCGGGGCTGGCCGATTTCCCCGATGGGCAGCAGGGTGGCTATGTGAAGCTGATGCTGGGCGAGACTGCTGCGGGCAAGCGGATCATTCGCACCTATACGATCCGCGAACATCATGCGGACCGGCTGGAAATCGACTTCGCGCTGCATGGCGGCGAAGCAGCGGGTCCCGCAACGAAATGGGCACTGACTGCAGAGCCGGGAAGCACGATCATGGTCGGCGGGCCCGGAGCGGCCAAGCCTCTGCCGGGCGGACACGATTTCTACCTCGTGGCGGGCGACATGACGGCGCTTCCAGCGATCGGAGTGAACCTTGCGGCGCTAGATCGCAACGCGCGCGGCTTTGCCGCGATAGAGGTTCAGAGCGAAGGGGATATCCAGCAGCTCGATGCTCCGCGTGGGGTCGAGGTGCAGTGGCTCGTCAACCCGGAGCCGGGCACACGTCCGGATTTGCTCGCGGACGCCTTGTGCGCCGTGGCTCTGCCCGACGGGAACATTGCCGGATGGGCTGCGTGCGAGTTCTCTTCCATGCAGCGGCTGCGCACATATTTGCGCGACGAGCTGAAGCTGGGCGGCGGATCGCTCTATATTTCCAGCTACTGGAAGGCCGGGTTGATCGAAGACGAGCACAAGCTCGCGAAGCGCGAGGATGCAGAGGCGCAACCGGCTTAGTCTTCCCTGGCATAACTCCCTATCGCGCTGCGCATCATCTTCAGCCCGGTACGAAGCGATGCGAGGCGAACGCCCTCGCGTCCGATAGCGCCGAAATGCTCCTCGCGATGCGTAGGCTCGCCACCCCTGACGGCGATTGCAAGATGGACCAGGCCCTCCTCGTCGTCCTCACCGCCCGGCCCGGCAAAACCGGTGATAGAGACCGCAATATCGGCTTCGGAGCGACGGAGCCCGCCTTGTGCCATCGCCAGAGCAACATCCCTGCTGACCGCGCCGCAATCCTTCACCAGCTCGCGCGCGACGCCCAGCAGGTCGCACTTGGCAGCGTCTGAATAAACGACGAAGCCGCGCTCGAAAGCGTGGCTGCATCCGGGAATGTCGGTCAGCAGCGAGGCAAGCAGCCCGCCGGTGCAGCTTTCCGCCGTCGCCAGCTGCAAATCTCGATCGCAGGCGGCCTCAAGCACTTCGTGGGCCAGACGGATGATATCGTCGGGGAGGGAAGATTCGAGTTCTTCGGCCATCAGGATCGGTCCGTTGCGTGTACCCAGTTTTTGTCTGCAGGTTGCAGCGAAACGAGGAACTTCTCGGCGGTTTCCAGATATGCTGATTGTTTCTCCGGGCCCATCCGGTCCCAGTTGGAATAGATGCGGCCGATCCGGTGATTGCTTTCCAGCATGTCGCGATGGCGGTGCATGAAATGCCAGTAGAGCGGGTTGAACGGGCACGCGCCTTCGCCGGTTTTCTTGGACGGTGAATATGTGCAGTCCGCGCAGTAATTGCTCATTGTGTTGATATAATTGCCCGACGCGGCGTAGGGCTTGCTCGCCAGTTTCCCGCCATCGGCATAGAGGATCATCGCAGCCACATTGGGCAGCTCGACCCACTCGTAGGCATCGGCGTAAACCACCAGGTACCAGTCCTGCACCTCGCGCGGCGAAATCCCCGCGATCAGGCAGAAATTACCAAGCACCATCAGCCGCTGGATATGATGCGCATGCGCATTTTCGTGGGTCGAGCGGACGCAGTCGGCAAGGCAGCGCATCTCGGTCTCGCCGGTCCAGAAGAACTCGGGCAGCCCGCGCTGCGCATTGAGCGCGTTGGCGCGCTGGAGGTGCGGCATATGCAGCCAGTAGAAACCGCGGACATATTCGCGCCAGCCGATCAGCTGGCGGATGAAGCCCTCGACGCTGTTGAGCGGTGCCTTGCCGTCTTTGTACGCCTGTTGTGCACGCTCGCACAGTTCCAGCGGGTCGAGCAGGCCGAGGTTGATGCTGGTCGATAGCATCGAGTGGAACATGTCGTCCTGTCCGTGGACCATCGCGTCCTGGTACGGCCCGAAACATTCGATCCGCTCGGCGAAAAAGGCGTCGGCGGCTTCTTCGGCTTGATCGCGCGTGACGGGCCAGTGGAAGCTCACCAGCGAGCCGAAGTGGTCGCCGAATGTCTCCTCGACCAGATCGATGCACTCTTGCGTGATATCGTCTGGCTCGAACAGCGGGCGTTGTGGCGCTTCGAGCCCTTCCTTGGGCGGCTTGCGATTCTCCGCGTCGAAATTCCATTCGCCGCCGGTCGGTTTGCCGTCATCCATCAGCAGGCCCGTCTTGCGACGCATCTCGCGGTAAAAGAATTCCATGCGCAGGGTGTCGCGATCTTCGGCCCACTCGCGAAACTCGCCGATCGAACAGACGAAGCGGTCATCGGGCAAGATCTCGACTGCGCAGTCGAACTTGTCCGCCCATTCCTCGATAGCCTGCTGCACGCGCCATTCGCCTGCCTCGACCACATGCACCGCGCGCGGGTCGTGACGCTCGATCGCGCGGGCGACCTCGCCGGTGAAGCTGCCCGCATTGTCGGGGTCGGTCAGTTCTACATAATCGACGGTCCACCCGGCATCGCGCAGTTCGGCAGCGAAGTGGCGCATCGCGGAAAAGATCAGCACGATCTTCTGCTTGTGGTGTTTCACATAGGTCGCCTCGTCCCACACCTCCATCATCAGGATGACGGTATCGTCCTTGGTGCGCCCGCGCAGCGAAGCGAGGTCGCGGGTCAGCTGGTCGCCGAGAATGGGGAAGAGGATGGGTCGGGAAGCCATGCCCTAGACGAAGCTGTAAGGATCGATATCGATCCCGACGCGCACGCCGCGCGGCAATTCCAGCGGGTCCAGCCAGTCACGAATTGCGTCCTGTAGCGCGGCGGTGCGCTTGGCATTGATGAGCAGGCGGTAGCGGTAGCGGCCGCGCAGCTGCGCGAGCGGTGCGGGCGCGGGGCCAAGGATCATGATGTCGTCCAGCCGGGGGCGCTTGTCGCCGATTCGTGCGGCGGCGGCGCGGGCCTCCTTATCGTCCTCGCTCGACACGATGATCGCCGCCCAGCGGCCGAAAGGCGGGGCGTTGGCATGGCGGCGCGACTCCAGCTCGGCGGCGTAGAAGGCATCGCGGTCGCCCGCTGCGAGCGCGGCGATCACCGGCGCTTCGGGATGGCGCGTCTGGATCAGGACCTCCCCGGGCTTCGACGCCCGGCCCGCACGGCCTGCCACTTGCGCGATCTGCTGGTAGACGCGTTCCGCCGCGCGCAGGTCTCCGCCTTCCAGACCCAGATCGGCATCCACCACGCCGACCAGCGTCAGGTCGGGGAAGTGGAAGCCTTTCGTAACCAGCTGCGTGCCCACGATCACGTCGATCATGCCCGCCTCCGCCATCGCGACGAACTCTGCCGCGCGGGCGGGCGTGTTGAGCGTATCCGATGTCGCGACCGCGATCCGCGCCTCGGGTGCAATCTCGCGCACCTCGTCTGCCACGCGCTCCACGCCGGGGCCGCAGGGGACGAGGCTGTCCTTCTCGCCGCACTCGGGGCACGCGGCAGGCGAAGGTTCTTCGTAGCCGCAATGGTGGCAGGCGAGCCGGTGGCTGAAGCGATGCTCCACCAGCCACGCACTGCACTGCTTGCACTGGAAGCGGTAGCCGCAGGTGCGGCACAGTGTCAGCGGGGCATAGCCGCGCCGGTTGAGGAACAGCAGCGTCTGCTCCTTGCGCTCCATCCGCGCGAAGAGTTCGCGCGCCAGCGAAGGCGCGAGCCAGCGGCCCCGTTCGGGCGGTTCCTCGGTCAGGTCGAGCAGGCGGATGGTGGGCAGCGAGGCCCCGCCGAAGCGGCTGGGCAGGTCGAGCTTCCGGTATGTCCCCGTCTCCGCCATGTGCAGGCTTTCGAGCGCCGGCGTGGCGCTGGCCAGCACCACCGGTATCCGCTCGAAATGCCCGCGCATCACCGCGACATCGCGCGCGTTGTAGCGCACGCCGTCATCCTGCTTGAAGCTGATCTCGTGCGCCTCGTCGACCACGATCAGGCCGAGCCTCGCATAGGGCAGGAACAGCGCCGAGCGTGCACCGACCACCACCTGCGCGCCACCATCCTCGGGAGCGCGCATGATCGCGCGCCACGCGCGGCGGCGTTCGGACGATTTGAGCGAGGAATGCCACAGGGTCGGCTGCGCGCCGAAGCGATCCTCGAACCGGCGCAGGAAATTCTCTGTCAGCGCTATCTCGGGCAGCAGGACAAGCACCTGCCTGCCTGCACGGATCGCGGCGGCGACGGGTTCGAAATAGGTCTCGGTCTTGCCCGAGCCGGTGACCCCGTCGAGCAGGACCGGCGCGAAGTCCTCCGCCTCGACCGCCTTCACCAATTCATCGGCGACCTTTGCCTGGTCCGCCGAGAGCACCGGCTCTGCATGGTCGGGCCGCGCGCGCTTGTAAGGCCGGTCGGCATCGACCTCTTCGGGTTCGAGCACGCCCTGCGAGACCAGCCCGCGCAGCACGCCTTCGGATACGCCAGCCAGCGCAGCCAGCTCGCGGATCGTGCCCTGCTGGCCTTCCAGTTTTTCAAGCGCCTGTTCGCGCTGCGGCGTCATCCGGTCGGGCTGCTCGCCGGTCAGGCGGTACTCGGTGACGGTCACGCCGCCCTTCAGCGCCCCGCCGCTCGCCAGAACCATTCGCGCAACCGAACTCATATGCGCGCAATAATAATCTGCAGTCCACTCGATCAGGCGGCGCAGTTCGGCGCGGATCGGCGGCACCGGCAGCACCGAGAGGATCGGGCGCAGCTTCGCCTCGGGCACCGACTGCCCCGGCAGGCGTTCCTCTTCCCACACGATGCCGGTGATCTGGCGCGGGCCGAGCGGGGCGACCACCACGTTGCCGTGCTCCACCGCCATGCCTTCGGGCACGCGGTAATCGAGCACGCCGAGCGCGGCGTTGAGGACGAGGAGGCGGATACGGCGCATTGGTCGACTGCCAATATGGGCGCGGGGGCTCCTGTGCCACAAGCATGGAAGGTGAGATGATGACCGGAATTCTCGAAAACGGGCTGGATCGGCGCAAGCTGCTGGGCTCGATCGGCGTGGGTGCAAGCGTGATAATGCTGGGCGGCTGCACGACATATCAGGGCCGCGTGACCAACGTGATCGAGCGGCTGCTGCTGCTGTCCAGCGAACGGGCCTTCGCCCGTCTCACGGCACCCGGCGGTTTCTGGGACCAGCAGGTTGCGCAGATCGGGCTTGGTGAACTGCTCGGCGCGCGCGGCAACGTGCTAACGAACATTCTCACCTCCGGCCTCGTCAAGGCGCGGGTGGAGCGCGAATTCGCCGGCTTCGCCATCGACGCGAGCGAACGCGCCGCGCCGGTCATTTACGACACCATTCGCCTGATCGGTGTGCGCAATACGATTGACCTGATCACCGGCGGGCCAACAGCGGCGACCGCATACCTGCGCGGGCAGACCGGCAACCGGCTGATCGATGCGATGGTCCCCGAACTGGGCGAGGCGATGCGCGTGGCGCAGGACCCGCTTGTCGGCCAGCTCGTCTCGGCGGCGGTCGGGGTCGATATCGGCGCGGCGGCGAACCGCGTTGCGCTGAACGTCAATGACACGATCTGGAGCGAGATCGGGCGCGAGGAAGCCGCGATCCGCGCCGATCCGCGCAGCACCAACGATCCGGTCCTGATCGGTGCGCTGGGGGTGGGTTCGCGGCTGTAGCGCCCCCATGAACTTGCCATATGTGAAATGCGGCGGCTATTGAATCTCCACGCAGATGGGGGACATAATGACCAAGCGTTCCGTACTGGCCGTTGCACTGGCCGCACTTGTTTTGACCGCACCGGGAGCTTCGGCGCGCGAGTTCGGCGACATAACCGGCCCGTACCTGCAGAAGTATGGCAAATGGAAGAAGACCCGCGGCGCGCTGCTCAAGCAGCTGAAGCGGGGCGAACCCATGAGCGGGGACGACTGGTTCACCCTCGCCGCGATGTGCGACATCGTGCCGCCAAGCGGTCCGTCCAAGATCATGAACCTCATCAACGGCTCGCCCTGCCGCGAAGAAGTGATCGAGTATTTCGTCAATGCGGGGATGAATGGCACGCCGCGCGGTTTCGAACGGGCAGCCTTCTACGTCATGCGGCGCGGCGGAACGGCGCAGGAGGCATGGCCGTACTTCGCGCTTGCCGAAAGGTTCGCCGGGCAGGACTTCGACCTGCAAAACGACCTTGCCGAACTGCGCGCGAAAATGGCGGGCGGCCTGACTGCCGCGCAGCAGACCGAAGTGAACGCGACTGCGATGAAGCTGGTCGCGGATGGGGTTTATGGATCGGCACAGAATGCCGCGACGCAAGGCTATCAGTCACCCCCTCCGATTGCGCGGGGCAACGCAACGAACCTGCGCTGGCTCAATTTCGACAATCCGGCGAAATGCGCATGGAGTCGCGAAGCCGAGGGAGTGATGCAGGGCAGCTACCGCTTCGACGACAACCGCATGACCAACATCACCGTGCCCGCGACCACGCGCCTGCCGGGTGGCGGACCGACCGTAACCGGGCGCGTCAGCTGGCCTTCGGGCCGCAATTCGAACCATGTGCAGATCGATGTCGACTTTACCGGGACATGGAACGGGCTGACCGTGCTGGGCATGACCGATGCTTTCCTGGAGGAATCTGACGGGCTGTTCGGCAAGGGAATCCGGTTCGCAGAGCCTGTATCGGAAGTCGCGCGCGCGCTGCGCAATGCGGGCTTCGTGGTCAATCTGGACGGGAGCGAGCGCGAACAGGCCGACGAGGTCGAGACGACCCGCTACCAGGGCAAGGTGTATCGCAACATCAACGGCGTGCGCACATCGATCACCCGCCGGGGCGGCGAGACGGTCTTCCTCTGCAACGAGGTTTGGGAAATCATGGGCTGAAGCGGGCTGGGCGCCGCGCCGACCCCGCCGATCAGAAGCGGTATGCGACGCTCGCCTGCGTTACGTGCGTATAGGTGTCGCCGCCGGGGCGCGGGCGCAGTTGCAGCAGGTAGCCGCCTGTCAGCTCGACCCGCTCGGCCAGCCGGTAGGTAAGCCCTGCATTGAAGCGCCACTGGTCGATCCGCTGCGGCCCGCCATTATTGCGGTCGCGCAGCTGGTAGAGCAGCTCGGCCGATCCTGCTGCCTTCAGCTTGGGTGCAATATTGTCGCTCACCTGTACGCGCTGCCGCAGGCGCAGCGCCATGCGATCCGCACCGTCGTAGAAGCGCTCTTCGATCCGGGTGCGCAGCGATAGGATACCTGTCGAATAGCCAACCTGCTGGTAGGGGCGGATTTCGGTGAACCCGTCGATATCGTGCACTTCCATCCCGCCGCCGATGGAGAAACCCTTGCCGATCTCGCGGTCGACCACGGCGCCGACGATATACTCGTCGGGCCCGGACTTGCGGCGCTGTTCAATCTCGAGCTTGAAGCTGGTGTCGGAGTCGATGTTGCCCTTGGCGCTCGTTTCGATCCAGAATTCGGAATCGTCCGCCAGTGCCGCGCTCGGTTGCAAAAGCAGAGGCGCGGCGGCAAGTGGGAGGGCGCACGCCCTATGGCAAACTGATCGCATGAAGAATCCTGCAGCACGGGTTCGAATGTGACGCTCCTATGACAGGTCTGTAACAGAAATGAAATTCTTCGCCGACACCGCCGACATTGCCGATATCAGGGACTTGGCCGAGACCGGCCTGATCGACGGGGTGACCACCAACCCCTCTTTGATCCACAAATCGGGCCGCGACTTCATCGAGGTGACGAAGGAGATCTGCGGGATCGTGGACGGGCCAGTCAGCGCCGAAGTCGTCGCGCTCGATCACGCAACGATGATGAAGGAGGCCGACAAGCTGCGCGTCATCGCGGATAATGTCTGCATCAAGGTGCCGCTGACGCTCGATGGGCTGAAGACTTGCCGCGCGCTGACCGACGATGGCACGATGGTCAACGTGACGCTGTGCTTCTCCGCCAACCAGGCGCTGCTCGCGGCCAAGGCGGGCGCGACCTTCATCTCGCCCTTTGTCGGCCGCCACGACGATAACGGCTTCGACGGAATGGCGCTGATCGACGATATCCGCCTGATCTACGACAATTACGCGTTCGAGACCGAAATCCTCGTCGCGTCGGTGCGTCACACCAACCACGTGCTCGAAGCCGCAAAGATCGGTGCCGACGTGATGACCGCGCCGCCCAAGGTGATCCGCGACCTCGTGAAGCATGTGCTG
>NZ_CAXQBM010000030.1:0-43600 GCF_964222115.1 Alteriqipengyuania sp. | reverse complement strand
CCCTCGTGCAGCCGCGACACTGGCACTCGCTGGGCGCAGCATAGCACAAGTTCGGCGGTCGGGTGCGAGGCTTGTCGCCCTCACCCGTGCGCGGCGATGAATTCCTCGACCACGGGGGCGATCTTCTCGCGCCATTTGCTGCCGTTGAAGATACCGTAATGACCGGCACCTTCGGCAATGTAATAGCGCTTTTTCGACGGCTTGAGGTTCGGCGTCAGCTCCAGCGCGGCGCGCGTCTGGCCAAGGCCTGAGATATCGTCGCGCTCGCCTTCGATGGCCAGCAAAGCGGTCCCGGAAATATCGCCAAGGTCCACGCGCTTGCCGCGATGCATGAAGGTGCCATTGGGGATCGAATGGTCCTGGAAAACCTCCTGCACCGTCTGCAGGTAGAATTCGGCGGTCATGTCGCAGACGCTGCGATATTCGTCGTAGAAATCCTTGGTCGCCTGCGCGCTGGCTTCGTCGCCCACGGTGAGGTGTTTGAACATCTCGTAATGGCTCATCATGTGATTGCCGAGGTTCATGCTCATGAAGCCAGCAAGCTGCATGAAGCCGGGATAGACCTGCCGCCCCGCTCCGCGATACTGCATCGGCACGGTGGCGATCACGTTCTGGCGGAACCACTCGATCGGACGTTCCATCGCGAGGTCGTTGACGCTGGTGGGCGAGCAACGCGTGTCGATGGGGCCGCCCATCATGGTCAGCGTCTTCGGTGCGCAGGGGTGCTGGTCGCGGTTCATGATCGCGGTTGCAGCGAAGACTGGGACCGACGGCTGGCAGACGGCCATCACATGCGCGCCTTCCCCGATGTGTTCGAGGAACTCGATCACGTAGTCCATATAGTCGTCGAGATCGAAATGGCCTTCATGCAGCGGCACGTTGCGCGCATCGGCCCAGTCGGTGACATAGACGGTGTAGTTTTCGAGCATCCGCTCGACCGTGCCGCGCAGCAGCGTGGCATAGTGCCCGCTCATCGGCGCCACGACCAGCAGGCGCGGAGCATCCTCGGGCAGGTCGGCGCGGCGGAAGCGCTTGAGGTCTCCGAAGGGCTTGTTGACCACAGTCGCCTCGACAACCGTATGACGCTTGCCTTCAGCTTCGACCGTCTCGATGCCCCAGGCAGGCTTGCCATAGGTCGCGGTGGCGTGGGCAAAGACGTCGAGCGCGCTCGAGGCGATTGGCCCCATGCCCATATAGCCGAAGGGCAAAGCCGGGTTGGACAGCATTTCGGCCCCGATCGAGGCCCAGGTGCTGGCGCTCGAAAGCCAGCTGCGCTGCAGTTCATAGGCGTGGTAAAGCATTCTCGTCCCCTGTGGCCCGCTGTTGTGTTGTTTTTTGAGGCGGGATCAATGTGGACGGGGACTGTGCCCCGAGGATTGTCATTGTGCAATGCACAAACTGGGTAAAAGTGCCGGTAAGGCGCCTCACCTGTGGATTTTGCGCCGCACCGACACTAGGTGAGCGCTCATGGACGAGACGGGCGCCCAGACCGACAAGAAGCGCAAGCTGTTCGCGCGCCGCCGCAAGGGCGAGCCGCGTTCGCTCAAGCCGCTGCGCATGGTATTCGATGAATTGCGCAATTATCCCGGCCATGTGGCGCTGGCCTTTACCGCACTGGTCATCACCGCCACCGCGACGCTCGCCATTCCGGCTGGCCTGCGCTTCGTGGTCGACCAGGGCATGGGCGGCGACGGTTCGCAGCTGACCTTCTGGTTCCGCGTCCTGCTCGGCATTGTCGCCGTGCTCGCGCTGGGCACTGCCATGCGCTTCTATTTCGTCAGCTGGCTGGGCGAACGCGTGGTCGCGAATATCAGGCTCAAGGTGCAGCGGAACCTGCTGCGGCAGTCGCCCAGCTTCTTCGAGGAGAACAGCCCGAAGGAAATCTCCAGCCGGATGACATCGGACACCGCAATCATCGAAACGGTCGTGGGCTCCACGGTCTCGATTGCGCTTCGCAACAGCCTGACCGGGATCGGCGGCATCCTGCTGCTGCTGGTGCTTGCGCCGACGCTGACTATGGGCCTGTTGCTGGGGATCGTGCTGATCGTCCTCCCGATCGTCTATTTCGGGCGCAAGATCCGTGCGATTTCGCGCACCAACCAGGATCGGGTGGCCGATGTCGGCTCGACCGTGACCGAGGTGCTCGGCGCGATGCAGATCGTCCAGAGCTTCGGGCAGGAGCGGCGCGAGGGTGAGCGGTTCGCCGGCGTAGTCGAGCGGACGTTCGAGAGTGCCAAGCGGCGCATCCTGCTGCGCGCCATCATGACCTCGGTCGTGATCGTGTTGATCTTCGGCGGGATCACGCTGGTGATGTGGCGCGGCGCCTTGGCCGTATCCGACGGTCTGATCTCTGGCGGGACGATTGCCGCCTTCGTGCTGACGGGCGGGCTCGTTGCGGGTGCTTTCGGTGCGCTGACCGAGGTCTATGGCGACCTGCTGCGCGGCGCGGGTGCGGCCGACCGGCTGGCCGAGCTGCTGCATGCCGAGCCCGACATCGCTCCCCCGCCAAAACCCCAGCCGCTGCCGGTACCGGCACGCGGAAGCCTCTCGTTTCGCAATGTCTCGTTCGCCTACCCCTCCCGCCCCGGCGAGAGCGTGGTCGAGGATATTTCGCTGGAGATCGAACCGGGTGAAACGGTCGCCCTGGTTGGCCCTTCGGGTGCAGGCAAGTCGACGCTGTTCGCGCTCGCCCAGCGCTTTTACGACCCGCAGGAAGGGACCATCCGCCTCGACGGAATCGCGCTGCCTAGCGCCGATCCGGCGGAAATCCGCGAACGTATGGCCTTCGTGCCGCAGGCAGGCACGCTGTTCTCCGGCAATGCACGCGACAATCTGCGCTATGGCCGGTGGGAAGCGAGCGACGAGGAGATCTGGGAGGCTGCGCGGCTCGCCAATGCGGCAGGTTTCCTCGAAGCGCTGCCGCAAGGCCTCGACACGAATCTTGGCGAGGATGGCACGCGCCTGTCCGGCGGGCAGCAGCAGCGCACCGCCATCGCCCGGGCGATCTTGCGCGATGCCCCGATCCTGCTGCTCGACGAGGCGACCAGCGCGCTCGACGCCGAGAGCGAGCGGCTGGGGCAGGATGCGCTCGCCACCGTCATGCGCGGTCGCACTACGCTGGTGATCGCGCACCGGCTGGCCACGGTGCGCGAGGCAGACCGGATCGTGGTGATGGACGAGGGGCGCATCGTTCAGCAGGGGACCCACGCACAGCTGCTCGCCAGTGGTGGCCTCTACGCCCGTCTCGCGCAGCTCCAGTTCGAGGCTCCACGCACCGGAACGGCATAGCCAGCTCGCGCGATCAATCGACCAGCGTCATATCCGGAACGACGAGCGTCGACGCTGTGCACGCACTTGGGTCTATGGCAATTTCTCGCGCAATGCGCCGTTCATTACGGATGGCGAGATTCGCATCGAATTTTTGAGAGGGCACCATGATCCGCACAATCCTTACCACCACCGCCAGCAGCGCCGCGCTAGCGATCGCCGTACCGGCCGCCGCACACGAAAGCCACGATCACGGCGAGATCGAATATCTGCTGCAGGATGGCGCTGCGGCCGAGGGCGAAGCCGATATGCCCACCATGAGCTTCGGCGAGTGGGGCGTCGAACCGTCGCTGCTTTCCGACACGATCGATCCGGGCGACGACTTCTTTGCCTACGTCAACCAGGAATGGCTCGATGCCAATCCGCTTCCGGCCGAATTCAGCCGGTTCGGTGCGTTCAACCTGCTGCGCGAGAAATCGACCAGCGACGTAAAGGCCCTGGTCGATGAGCTGGTGTCGAAGCCGGCGAGCGCGCTGACCGCGGATGAAAAGCGCATCGTCGATGCCTACCGGTCCTACCTCGACACCGAAGCGATCGACGCGGCGGACCTTGCTCCAGTGCAGCCATATCTGGACACGATCCAGGGCTCCGAAACCCTTGCCGAACTCGTCACGCTGTGGGGCACCCCGGGATACCCCGCGCCGATGGGTGGCGGGGTCAGCGTCGATGCCAAGGAGCCGACCCGCTATTCGGTCTATGTCGGTTCGGGCGGGCTCGGCCTGCCGGATCGCGACTACTACCTCGATGAAAGCGAGCGCGGGCAGGAGATCCAGACCAAGTATCGCGAGTATCTCGCCTTCCTGCTCGGCGAAGCCGGGTATGACGATGCGGCAGGAATGGCGCAGAGCATCTACGATTTCGAGGATTCGATTGCGCGCAAGGTCTCATGGGATCGGGCAACCCGCCGCAACCGCGACCTGACCTACAACGCCCTCTCGCCCGATGAGCTCGGCGGCCTGGTCGAAGGCTTCCCGACCACCGCACTCCTGACCGCCAGCGGCTCTGGCGATACGGATCGCTTCATCGTGGGCGACCTGCCTCCGAGTGCCGAGCGGGCGGCGGAACTCGGCCTGACGGACGAGGTTCTGGCCAAGATCGGCGGCGGCACTCCCGCAATGATGACCTTGCTGCTCGAAACCCCGATGGACGTGCTGCAGGCATGGACGGTCAAGGAGTTCCTCGAGAACAACGCGTCTGTCCTGCCCACGCGTTTCGATGAGGCCGACTTCGCATTCTACGGGCAGACCCTGCAAGGTACTCCCGAGCAGCGCGCGCGGTGGAAGCGTGCGATTGGCGAGACCGAAGGGCTGCTCGGCGAACTGGTCGGCGCATCATATGTCCAGCGGTACTTCCCGGCAGAGAACAAAGCCGCGATGGTCGATCTGGTGGCCAACCTGCGGATTGCCGTGGCCCAGAGCATCGATGAAATCGAGTGGATGAGCGATGCGACGAAGGAAGAAGCGCTCGCCAAGCTGGACAGTTTCGACCCCAAGATCGGCTATCGCGACAACCTGGAAACCTACGAGGGGCTGGCCATCTCTGCGAGCGATCCGCTCGCCAATCGCATGGCAGCGGCCAAGTGGGGCTGGGAAGACAGCCTTTCGAAGCTCGGCGGGCCGATCGACCGCACCGAATGGGGCATGCTGCCGCAGACCGTGAATGCCTATTACAACCCGACGAAGAACGAGATCGTCTTCCCGGCGGGTATCCTGCAGCAGCCGTTCTTCGGCATCGATGCAGACCCGGCCGTGAACTACGGCGCGATCGGCGGCGTGATCGGTCACGAAATCGGCCACGGCTTCGACGATCAGGGTTCCAAGTCCGACGGAACCGGCATGCTGCGCAACTGGTGGACCGATGCGGACCGTGCAGCATTCGAAGAGCGTACGGATAAGCTTGTGGCCCAGTACGACGGGTTCTGCCCGCTCGATGACGGAGCGACGTGCGTCAATGGCCGCTTCACCCTTGGCGAAAACATCGGCGATCTTGGCGGGCTCAGCCTGGCATACCGTGCCTACAAGATTCACCTCGATGGCAAGGAAGACAAGGTGATCGACGGGCTGACCGGCGACCAGCGCTTCTTCCTCGCCTGGGCGCAGGTGTGGCGTTCGGCCCAGCGCGAGGCGAATTATCGCCAGCGCCTGCGGACCGATCCGCACAGCCCCGAGGAATACCGCGTCAACGGTGTCGTGCGGAACATCGACGCTTGGTACGAGGCGTTCAACGTGACGCCCGAAGACGAGCTTTACCTGCCGCCGGAAGAGCGGATCCGCATCTGGTAACGCACAAATCGCGCCCCATCGGGCCACAAGGGGCCGTGCAAGCTTGACTTGCGCGGCCCCTTCGCTTTGAGCCTGACGCCCATGGACACCATTGTAACAGCCATTCTGCTCGGCATTCTCGAAGGGCTGACCGAGTTCCTGCCGGTTTCATCCACCGGCCATCTGATCTTGGCTCAGGCCTGGTTTGGCTACGACCCTGCGCAATGGCGCCAGTTCAACATCATCATCCAGCTGGGAGCGATCCTTGCGGTGGTGGTGACCTACTTCAAGACCTTCTGGAATATGGGGATGGGGCTCCTGCGGGGCGAGCGTGCCTCGATAATGTTCGTGCGAAACATCCTTCTGGCCTTCCTGCCGGCAGCGGTGATCGGCCTGCTGATCCTGGACGTGATCGACGCCATGCTGGAAAGCCCTGCCGTTGTCGCAACCGCGCTCATCGTGGGCGGCATTGCGATCCTGGTGCTCGAACGGACCATCCCCACGCGGGAGGAGCAGGGGGTCGAAGCGCTGTCATGGAGGGCCGCGATTGGGATCGGGTGCGTCCAGTGCCTCGCCATGATCCCGGGTACCAGCCGTTCTGGCGCGACCATCATGGGCGCACTGGCGATGGGCGTGGGCCGCAAGACGGCGGCGGAATTCTCTTTCTTCCTCGCTGTACCGACCATGCTCGGTGCATCGGTGGTCAAGATCTTCCAGGAACCCGATCTTCTCGCCGGGACCGCTGCGATCGGGTGGACGGAAATCGCACTCGGCTTCATCGCCAGCTTCCTCGTCGCGCTGGCTGTGGTGCGCGCTTTCGTTGCCTATGTCAGCAAGCGCGGGTTTGCCCCGTTTGCCTGGTATCGGATCCTGGTCGGTGCGGTGACCCTGATCTGGCTCTTCGGCTTCTGATCTCGCTTGCGAAGGGGGCAGATCGGGAACCAAATGTTCTACGGCCTGTTCACCAAACTAACGAATAGCAAGTTTCTCCAGGTTTGTCGCAGGACTCATGGGTTTACTGATCCTTCTTTGTAGCGGTGCCGTGCTTGGCTGGCTGGTCGCCCTGGTGACCGGCGCGGAGAGCAGTCGTGCTGCTTGGTTGAGGGTGATTCTCGGGGCTGCCGCGACCGTATTTTCCGGGCTGCTGGTGAGCGACGCGTCACTGATCGAATCGCTTGGTGCACGCGCACTCGTGGTATCCCTAGCGAGCGCTTGTACGGTTCTGGCGCTGATTTCCTTTATGGAACCACTGATGCGGCGCTGATTGATCCCATTGGGAGAGCCTCGGGCGATTGAGGCAAATTCGGGGTATCCGTGTGGCAAAAACATGGCTATGCGGGACTCCCAACCAACCTAGGGGAAGAATCATGAAGACCACTTTCAAAGCCGCTCTGATCGCTTCGACC
The DNA here is from genome assembly GCF_964222115.1 of Alteriqipengyuania sp. Taxonomy (NCBI): domain Bacteria; kingdom Pseudomonadati; phylum Pseudomonadota; class Alphaproteobacteria; order Sphingomonadales; family Erythrobacteraceae; genus Alteriqipengyuania; species Alteriqipengyuania sp. The sequence goes on along the minus strand of NZ_CAXQBM010000030.1, from coordinate 36,606 downwards.
GTCGCTCTGGGCCTCGGCGTTGCCGCTTGCGCCGAAGCCGACACCACCGAAGAAACCACGGCTGAAGACACCATGGCCGAAGACACCATGACTGAAGAAGCCATGGGCGACGACACCATGACCGAAGAAGCAACCGACGAAGCTGCGACCGACGAAGCAGCGACCGAAGAAGTTGCTGAAGAAACCGCCGAAGAAACCGAAGAGATGTAATCTCTCTTCATCTTCGGATGAGTTCGAACCGGCCCCGAAGCGATTCGGGGCCGGTTTTCTTTTGCGTCAAAGCTTGCCGGACCCATCCCGGCCCGGGGTGATCGCCGTCAGACAGGCCGAGCGCTGCTGCCCCGGCCACCGCGCAAGGCGTATTCCTGCGTACCCAGCTGGATCACGTCGTCCGTGTCGATCACGGCGGTCGTCGCGTAGGTGAAGTGCATGGGCAGCCGCTCGTAAAGCTTCGCGAAATCGCGCCCCTCGGTCTTGTGGAACAGGTCTTCGAAGCTCTCGATCACGAAATATGTGTTCTGCAAATCCGAGATCACATAATCGGTGCGCATGACCCGATCGACATCGAGCATGATGCGATTGGGGCTTTTCGCCTCGACCGAAAACCTAACCTCGGTGGGACCGGAAAGGATTCCGGCGCCATAGGCCCGCAGGTCCCCTTCTTCGAGTATCAGCCCGAATTCGACCGTGTACCAGTAGAGGGCGCCCAGCGCCTTGAGCCGATTATACTGCATCGCCCGCCACCCGGCCTTGCCGTAAGCTTCCATATAATCGGCGAAGACCGGATCGGTCAGCATCGGCACGTGTCCGAACACGTCGTGGAAGACGTCAGGCTCCTGGATGTAGTCGAAAGTCTCGCGTGTCCGGATGAAATTACCGGCGGGGAACCGGCGATTGGCAAGGTGATAGAAAAATACATGATCGGGGACGAGCGCGGGCACTGCCACGACGCTCCAGCCGGTCTGCTGCTTCAGTTCCTCGGAAATCTCGCCAAAGTCGGGCACGCCCCCGCGATCGAGGTTCAGCTTGTCCAGCCCGCGCATGAATGCCGTACAGGCCCGCCCCGGCAGCAGCTCCATCTGCCGGGCGTAGAGATCGTTCCAGATCGCATCGTCTTCTGAATCATAGGTGCTCTGCTTTTCCAGCCAGTCTTCACCCACATGGGCAGGCCGCTGCAGCGGAGCGGTATATACGTCTTCCGACATGGTCGGGATGGACGCATAGTCGACGTCCATCGTCGGATTTTGCATGATTGTTGCCATGGGGCCAATGTATCAACCCGGGCTGGGCTATGCAATTTCGCTTCGTTTACCTTTGCGCCTTTGCCCGCGCGTTGGCCTGGGTGAGAGGAGTGCCTGCTGCGTTGAGGGCGGCACATTCGAACCCGTCATCCGTCGCGCGAACGGCAAGATGCATCACATCGCCCGCAATCGCCGGAGAGCGGGCCGAGAAAGCGAAATGCGACAGGGTGTTGGGGCCCGCGATGTTGGCCAGCTCCTGCAAGAGCAGGGTCGCGATCAGCGGGCCGTGGACCACGAGGCCGCGATAGCGCTCCATTTCCCGCGCGTAGGGAGCGTCGTAATGGATGCGGTGGGTGTTGAAGGTCAGCGCCGAAAAGCGGAACAGCAGGGCCTCGCCCGGCGTGATCGTGCGCACCCTATCCCATTCGCGTGGATCGAAGGCCGGCGTCCGTGCGGCAGGCGGGGAGAGGGGAGCATTGCTCGCAGCAGCCTCACGGTAGACCAGCGTTTGCGCTTCCCGGATCGCGGGCTCGCCATCGACTGCGAATTCATGGTCGAGCCTTAGGAAGGCAAGGCGACCATTGCGCCCCTCCTTTCCCTCGAAGGATGCCACGCGGGTGAGCTTTTCCACCCGGTCTGCAATGGCTAGCGGTTTCAGGAAGGCGATCTCGCTCCCTACCCACATCCGGCGAGGCAAGTCGATCGGCGGGTAGATTCCCGCCGGATCGTCGCTGCGGGCAGGGTGCCCGTCTTCGCCAAGCATTGCGGTCGGTGCCTCGGGCGTGCACAGTGCAAAGTGGATGCCCTGCGGCATCTCGGCGCCGTCGGGGGCGGGCAGATCGAGTGTGGCGAGCCAGCGCGCGGCCAGCGCTTCGTCGAGACGGTCGGCTGCGCGCGCCTCCCGCCCGATCCAAGCATCCCAGTATTTTGGCCAATCGTTCAAGTTGCGCGCTCGAACAATGCGGCGAGCCCCTGCCCGCCGCCGATGCACATCGTCTCCAGCGCATAGCGCCCCTCGCGGCGATGGAGTTCGAGCGCCATGTCGGCAAGGATACGCACGCCGGTCGCCCCGATGGGATGACCGAGCGAGATGCCCGAGCCATTGACGTTGAGCATGTCGCGGCGCGAATCATCGTCACTCCAGCCCCAGCCCTTCAGGACGGCGAGGACCTGCGGAGCAAAGGCTTCGTTGAGTTCGACCAGATCGATATCGTCCCAACCCTTGTCGGTGCGAGCGAACAGCTTTTCGACTGCCGGGACGGGGCCGATGCCCATCCGCGACGGGTCGCACCCGGCGGCGGCCCAGCTGTCGAACCACAGCATCGGTTCGAGCCCCAGCTCTTCGAGCTTATCCTCCGCCACCACAAGGCAGGCGGCAGCAGCGTCGTTCTGTTGGCTGGCATTGCCTGCGGTAACGATCCCGTCCTTCTCTATCGAGCGCAGCGCGCCCAGGCTCTCCATCGAGGCATCGGGGCGAAAACCTTCGTCACGCGCGAAACGGATCGGGTCCTTGCGGCGCTGCGGCACCTCAACCGATACGAGCTGTGCGTCAAACTTGCCCGCCTCCCACGCGGCGGCCGCCTTCTGGTGTGAGGAGACCGCATAGGCGTCAGCCGCCTCGCGGCTGATGGCGTAATCCTTTGCGAGCTTCTCCGCCGTCTCGATCATGCCCGAGATCACGCCGAAGCGCTCTATCGGCTGGCTCATCAACCGTCCGCGCGAGAGGCGATCCCACAGCGCCATGTCGCCCATCTTCGCGCCGTGCCGGGCCTTGGTGGTGTAGTGCTCGACCTTGGACATCGATTCGACGCCGCCCGCCAGCACGCAGTCCGCCGCGCCGGTCTGGACCATCATAGCCGCCTCGATCACCGCCTGCAGGCCGGAGCCGCAGCGCCGGTCCAGCTGGAAGCCGGGGACCTCGATGGGCATGCCCGCAGCGAGCCACGCCCAGCGACCGATGGCGGGCGCTTCGCCGCTGCCGTAGCCTTGCGCGAAGACCACATCGTCCACTCGCGCGGGGTCGATCTTCGTGCGCTCCACCATCGCCTCGATGATCTTCGCGGCCAGCGGGCCCGCTTCCAGCGGGGTCAGCGTGCCGAGGAACCGCCCAACCGGGGTCCGCAACGGGGAGACGATGGCGGCTCGGCGCAGCTGGGCCATCAGGCTTGCGCCCCGGCGGCGAAGTTGCGCAGCATCGCCTTGGCGATCACCAGCTGCATGATCTGGCTGGTGCCTTCGTAGATCGTGTAAATCCGGCTGTCGCGATAGAAGCGCTCCGCCTCGTATTCGGCGAGGTAGCCCGCGCCGCCGTGGATCTGCACGCAGCGGTCGGCCACCCGGTTGCACATCTCGGACGCAAACAGCTTGGTGCTGGCGGCGGGCAGCAGCGAGGGCTCGCCCGCATCCACCTTGGCAGTCGCGTCCTTGAGCATGCACTCGGCAGCGTAGATTTCCGCCTCGCTATCGGCGAGCATCGCCTGGATCAGCTGGAACTGCGTGATCGCCTCGCCGAAGGCCTTGCGCTCTGTCGCGTATTTCATCGCAGTATCGAGGATGCGGCGCGCATAGCCTGCGCTCGCCGCGGCGACCGAAAGCCGCCCATTGTCGAGGCTCATCATCGCGGTGCGGAAGCCCTGGCCTTCCTCTCCGCCCAGCAGCGCATCGCCATCGACACGCACATCGTCGAGATAGATGTCCGCGATCTGGCTGCCTTCCTGCCCCATCTTCTTGTCGGGCTTGCCGACGGAAACGCCGGCTTTTTCCATGTCGACGAGGAAGGCGGAAACGTGCGCGTTCTTGGGCAATGCCTCTTTGCTGGTGCGCGCCATGATCAGGCCCAGCTTCGCGAAGGGCGCATTGGTGATGTAGCGCTTGGACCCGTTGAGGACGTAGCCATTGCCGTCCTTCACCGCGGTCGTCTGCATCGCGGCGCTATCGCTGCCGCTGCCCGGCTCGGTTAGGCCGAAGCAGGCAATCTCGCCCGCCGCGAGGCGAGGCAGCCATTCGGCCTTCTGTTCCTCGGTGCCGCTGTTCTTCAGCGCAGTGCACACCATCCCGAGATTGATCGAGGTGATCGATCGATAGGCGGGCAGCGCGTAGGAGAGCACGCGGATCGTTTCGACATATTGGGATGTGTTCATGCCCGCGCCGCCGTATTCTTCCGGCATGGTCAGGCCGAACAGGCCCATTTCGCGCATCTCGTCGAGGATTTCGGCCGGAATCTCGTTGGCCGCGATCACGTCCTTTTCTGCCGGAATCAGCCGCTCGTGAACATAGCGCCATAGCTGTTCGATAAACTGGTCGAAGGTGTCCGCGTCCATTCCTGGCATGCTCATATTATTGGCTTGTCCCTTTGGCCCGTCCCGGGGCTATTTCTGGCAGGCAAAGCGTGTCGGTCGAAGCGCATGGCTTCGTCCGACACACCTAATGATTGCTAGCCTCAGTTTTCGGCGTTCATCGCATCGATTTCGGCCTGGATGTCAGCAGCGGCTTCGGTAGCGTTGGCTGCATCGTCTTGGACCGATCGGCGGACCTCTTCCTGCCGTTCTTCCGGGGTTCGGGTATCTACCGGTTCGGGTGCGGGTGCCGGCGCCTCGACAGCGTCATCTTCGATCGGTTCTTCGGTGATGTCGGTCAGGGCATCGTCGGCCGCGATCTCGACATCTTCGGCGACCACTTCGTCGCTTGCATTGTTGGAATCACCACAGGCGGCAAGCGCAAGCGCACCTGCACCAATCAGGCTCATGCGGAGCGTAAGTTTCATCTGGCTGTGCCTTTCATGTTCGAAATGTCAGCGCGATGCGCACCGGATCGTTTCCTGCCCGCTCGCGAGGCTTCACGCTAGGCCGAAGGCACACCATCGGTAAAGGGCATTGGGCTGCAAATTCCTGCGGGGAACGCACCTGGGCGGCAGAGCAAATGCTTATCCGCTTGTTAACCATTCCGAACTAATCCTGCGCCGCATGACCCAAGCTCGCGACCGCTTCATCCCGACCCCGCCCATCCGCCCCACGCTTGGGCGGCCTTCGACGATCCTGTGCGGGCTCATCGCAGTCGGCGCGGTGGCGCTGATCCCGATTGCCGCGCTGATGGCGCAGGGCACATCGGCACCCTTCACGGTCATGGAAACAAATCGCGGCTATCCCACCCTGCAGGCGGCGGTCGATGCGATCGGCTCGGGCGAGGGGCGGATCGCGATCGCTCCGGGTGTCTATCGCCAGTGCGCGGTGCAGCGGGCGGGCCGGATCGCCTATCTCGCGACCGAACCGGGCCAGACCGAATTCACGGGCACTGCGTGCGAGGGCAAGGCCGCGCTCGTCTTGCGTGGAACCGAAGCGAGCGTTTCGGGCATCATCTTCAGCGACATCGGTGTGGCAGATGGCAATGGCGCCGGCATTCGCCAGGAAGCGGGCAACGTCACCATCGCGAACACCTGGTTCCGCGACAGCCAGCAGGGCATCCTGACCGCACATGATTCGATGATGCGGCTGGTGATCGACCGGTCGACCTTCACGCGGCTTGGCACTTGCGAAAACTCGGGCGGCTGTGCCCATTCGATCTATACCGGCGATATCGGGCACCTGCGCGTGACCCGCAGCCGGTTCGAGGAAGGCACCGGCGGCCATTACCTGAAGGCACGCGCCGCGATGGTTGAGATCGCCGCATCGAGCTTCGACGATTCGCACGGGCGCGAGACGAATTACATGATCGACCTGCCGCAGGGCGCGCGTGGGCAGATCACCAATAACTGGTTCGTGCAGGGCGAAAGCAAGGAAAACTATTCCGCGTTCATCGCCGTGGGCGCGGAGGAGCAGACCCATAGTTCCGACGGGCTGACCATCGCGGGCAACGACGCACGCTTCGTGCCGTCGGTCTCGCGCCAGTCGGCGTTCGTGGCGGACTGGACAGGGGCAAGCCTGCAGATAACCGACAACCGGCTTGGCAACGGACTCAAGACCTTCGAACGGCGTTAGCTCTACGCCGCGAATGTTCAGCTCCCTGCTGGCGTTTCCTCGTATGCCAGAACGATATCGAGGCCCAGCGTTTCGGCTATTTCGGAGGCGCGCTCCGTGATCGCTCTTTCGTCGGCGGTATCGCCCAAAGCATCAAACGCCATTTCGAGCGAGGTCTGGGCATGCTCACTGCCCATCGCTGTCGAGAGAAGGAACCATGCGGTCGCCTCCGTGCGGTCCTGTTCGACCCCCTCACCGTTCCATATCATTACACCGACCCCGCGCGCGGCGTGATCGCTACCCAAAGCTGCGGCGGCCATATAGTTCTGTAATGCGGCAGCGTAGTCCTGCGGAACCCCACGACCCGTCGCTTGCATCACTCCCAGGCTGACCACTGCATCGAGAAAGTCCTCGTCTGCCGCCTGTTGGAACAGGGCGACGGCTTCTTCCAGCTCGCCCGGTGTCTCGCCCTGATCGATCATCACGCCGAGCCGCCAGCGAGCGTGGTTTTCGCCCTGAGCGGCAGCTGCCCGGTAATAGCGCGCGGCCAGTACCGGATCGCGTTCAACGCCGTTGCCGAATTCGTGAAACCAGCCCAGCCAGTCGAGCGCTTTGGCATCGCCATCCTCAGCAGCATCGCGCGCAATAGACACGGCAGCCCGATAGTCGCCGCTGCCTACAAGGGTTTCGATCTCGTCACTGGTATTTGCAAGGCATGCAAGCGCCGCAAGTGCGAGCAGTATTTTCCGCATGTCATTCCCCTCGACAGGCACAGGTTCGAGGAAGGCAGCCTAACGCAAAACGTACTGTTGGCTAGTCTTTCGGCCGGACACTGAAGCCAGGCGCGTATTCTACCGTGCCCTTGGGGAGGGGATCGGTGGTCAGCGCGCGCATCTGGAAATACTTGGGCGGTACGCCGGGCAGGATCAGATCCGGATACGACTGAAAGCCGAAGCGGGCGTAATATCCCGGGTCCCCGAGCAGCACGATGCCCTTGGCCCCCATTGCGGTCATCCGTTCGATGCCTTCGGTTGCGATCTGCGAGCCGATCCCGGTGCGCTGCCGCGTCGGCATGACCGAAACGGGCCCGGCGGCGTACCAGCCCTTGGTCCCGTCGGAGATGGAGACCGGCGAGAACGCGATATGGCCGATGATCGCCTCGTCCATATTGGTCGCCACCAGCGATAGCGTCAGGTCGCCATCGGCACGCAGCGCGTCCACGATATCCTGCTCGTTGCCGTCGGAAACGGTGGCCTTGGCAAAAGCCGCTCGGGTCAATGCGTGAATAGCAGGAATGTCGCCCGGCTGTTCGTCGCGAATGGTCAGCTTCCTCATCGCAGGAGGTGGCCCGACCGATCGCGTTTTGTGGCGAGATAGCGCACGTTGTGGGGGTTTGTGCCCGTGTCCAAGGGGACCCTTTCGATAATCTCGATGTTCTGTTCTTCGAGCGCGGTAAGCTTCGCCGGGTTGTTCGTCAGCAGGCGGATACGGGGAATCCCCAGTAGTGACAGCATGTGTCCCGCAATGGGAAAATCGCGTGCCTCGTCGGGCAGGCCAAGGCGCTGGTTGGCATCGACCGTGTCGAAGCCCTGTTCCTGCAACTGGTAGGCGCGCAGCTTGTTCACCAGGCCGATCCCGCGCCCTTCCTGCCTCAGGTAGAGGACCACGCCATAGCCGCCCTGCTCCGCTTCATGCGCAAAGGTGTGAAGCGCGGCATCGAGCTGCGGCCCGCAATCGCATTTGAGGCTGCCGAAGACATCGCCGGTCAGGCACTCCGAATGCACGCGGACGAGCGGGGCAGTGTCCGCGCTCTGGCGCCCGATGATCAGCGCCGCATGCTCGCGCAGATCGGCGGGTGAGCGGAAGATGGCGATTTCGGCATCCTCGGCCGCGCAGGTGGGCAACCGGGTACGCGCGGCGATGTGCAGGCTTTCTGGTGCCGAGAATTCGGCAAGATCCCCGGCTGCGACGCCGACCGGGGCCTCCTGCGTGGAAGCATCGATCAGGAAGGCCGGCAATATCCCTGCATGCCGCGCAATCTCCAGCGCGGTGGTGTGCCATTCGGCATCGGGCAATGGCAGGGCGCGGAACGGCCCTTTCATCGGGCTCGCAAGGTCGAGTGCAGGGTCCGCAATCGCCCGCGCCAGATCGAGATCGAACGGCTCGCCGCCTTCGATCATCACCGGTGCATGGGGCACGGCTGCTTCGCGCTGGTTGGCAAGCTTCAGGGTCGTCGCGCGCGCTGCCGAGATGAGCATGGCATCGGCGTGCAAGGCCGGTTCGCAAGCGGTTTCGACAGGCAGCAGGGCGGGGCCGTTATCGACCCGAATCGGCCAGCCGTGGCGCAGCGCGTCGATCGCCTGAGCGACCGCACGTGCCCCACCAGCACCTGTGCCGCCGGAACCCTCCCCGGTCAGAGCGTGAACTCCGTCGTCAGCGGCACATGGTCGGATGGGCGATCCCAATTGCGCGCTTCTTCCAGGATGGAGTGTCTGGTGGCCTGCTTCGCCAGTTCGGGGCTCGCCCACATATGGTCCAGCCGCCGACCCTTGTCGTTGGTCTGCCAGTTGGGATTGCGATAGCTCCACCAGCTGTAATAGCGCTCTGGCGCAGGCACGTGCTCGCGCCCGATATCGGTCCACCCGTGCGCGTCCATGAAGCGTTGCAGCGCCTCCACCTCGATCGGGGTGTGGCTGACGACCTTCAGCAGCTGCTTGTGGCTCCACACGTCACTTTCGAGCGGGGCGATATTGAAATCGCCCACGATCAGCGTCGGCTGGTCGACATTATCCGCCCAGCGGGCCATTCGTTCGAGGAAATCGAGCTTCTGCCCGAACTTGGCGTTCACCTCGCGATCGGGCACGTCGCCCCCGGCGGGCACGTAGACGTTTTCGATCACCATGCCCTGGTGAGCCGGATCGGTCAGCTGCACGCCGACATGGCGCGCCTCGCCGTTATCCTGCCAGTCGTAGCGCGAAATTTCCCTGAAAGGCAGCCGACTGACCGTCGCGACGCCGTGGTAGCCCTTCTGCCCGTGGATCGCGATATGCTCGTACCCGAGCTCGCGGAACGCCTTGGCGGGGAATTGCTCTTCCACGCACTTGATCTCTTGCAGGCACAGCACGTCGGGCGCCTGCTGGTTGAGGAATTTCTCCACCAGCGGCATGCGCAAACGGACCGAATTGATGTTCCAGGTAGTGACAGAGACCATACCGGCGGACTTAGGCTGCGCCCGCTCGCGCTGCAAGACGGCGGCATTGGGAGCAAAGGAAAACCCCCGCACCGGGGGCAGTGGTACGGGGGTTCCTTACGAGCGTTCGTCACGCTTGCGACAAGGCCTGTGGTTTGAAGGGGAACCGCGGGGCAACAGGGGGGAAACCCGCGGGTTCTTCAAGCCTTGCCCGATTCAAACTAGGGACGCCTGCCTTGCCTCCAAATGAACGCCGGGGGGCAGCCGACCGCTAATCCGGGTCATCCCTCGACGAACGGTTTACCGGGGTCGACGGGATGCGCGACGCGGGTCCTTGTAGGTGAACGTCGAATCGCTGACCGACACGCCGTAGCGATGGTTGGCCAGCCGCACCGTGGTGCGGTTGTTCTGCGCGTCCAGCGCCACCCAGTTGGTCAGCTGCCAGCCGCCTGGGGCACTGCCATCGCGCACGAAGATCAATGTGATGACCCCGAATTCCGGCTTGTTCGGATCGCGCACTTCCACCGACAGCACGTTCGGATTGCCGGTGCTGCGCAGCTTGCCGTACTTTTTCACATCCCGATTCGGATCGAGCAGCGCGCCCAGCGGCGAATTGCTGATCGGCCAGCGCTGCACCTGGTTCACCTCGTAATCGATCATGGTGAGCGACTTGCCGTTGGAAACGATCAGCAGCGGCACGCCCTTGGCATATTCGAAGCGAATCTTGCCCGGCCGCTTCAGCGTCATCGTGCCGTTGACCGATTGACCATTACGGTCGGTCTGGTTGAAGCTGGCGCGCATCGTGCTGATGCCGCGCAGCGCAGCTACCGCATCGTCCAGCGTGCCGGCCGTGGCCGCCATGGCAGGGGCAGGCAGCGCGATGGTCGCAGCAATCGGCGCACCGGCAAGCAGTGCGAGACTGGCAAGCCCGGCGAGCGGGCGGCGAAGCATTGTTCGAGTAGTCGTCATGACGGCCTCCGTACTATTCCCGGAGTGAACCGCGCGTGAGCGGCGCTGGTTCCGTGCCGCAAGGTAAAAGCCGATCTTACTTGATCTTGGCTTCCTTGAACTCGACGTGCTTGCGCACGACCGGGTCGTATTTGCGGAAGGTCATCTTCTCGGTGATGTTCCGAGGGTTCTTCTTCGTCACGTAATAGAAGCCGGTGTCCGCGGTCGACACGAGCTTGATCTTGACGGTTGCGGGCTTCGCCATAACTCAATCCTGCCAGTTCAAGGGCCCGGCCATCGGTGGTTCTCGATGTGCAGCGGGTGAAAAAACAACAGGCGGCGCACACGGCACCGCCCGATCGCACGCGCTAATGTGCGCGAGGCATGGAAAAGTCAAGCAACGAGTCGCCCTACCAATCGCTGCGGCTGGGCTTGCCGCGATTGGCTTTCACCGCGCCGCGCGCCTTCTTCGCCTTTAGTCGCTGCGTCTTGCCCACCCGGTTGAGCCGCGTCTTGGCGCGCGCTTTAGGCCTGCGATGCGCCTCGCGCAGCAAATCCTCCAGCTTTTCGCGTGCCAGCGCGCGATTCGCTTCCTGCGTGCGGTGTTCGCGCGCCACGATCAGGATATCGCCTGCATCGGTCAGGCGGTTGCCCGCAACCTCCCCAAGGCGCCTGAACGCGAAGGGCGAGAGGCGCAGCTTGTAAGCGTTGACGCGCAACTGCACTTCGGTGGCAACCTTGTTGGCGTTCTGCCCGCCGGGGCCCGAGCCCGCGACGAAGCGTTCCTCCGCAAGGCCGTGGGCCCGCTCGATCAGGTCGTCAGGTATCATCGCCATGACCGGGGGCGGGAATTTCCGCCAGTTCGAAGCCGAGCGCAGTAAAATCGGCGGGCAGCGGGCTGGTAGCGGCAATATCCGTCTTGCCCTCGCGCGCGACCGTGATCGCGCTGGCGTGCAGCATGGTGCGCGGAGCGCCAGAGCGCGAACCGTAAACCGGATCGCCGAGCAGCGCGATACCGATCCCGCTGGCCGCATGCACGCGGATCTGGTGCGTGCGGCCCGTCGCCGGGCGAAACTCGACCAGTGCGCGACCGTCGTGCTCGGCCACGACGCGCCAGTCGGTCATCGACGGCTTGCCTTTCTTCGCCGGGATCATCCGCCAGCCCTTCTCGGCGCTGCTGATCTTGGCGAGGGCGAGTTCGATTCGGCCTTCGGTTTCCTCCGGGATGCCCGCAAGGATCCCATGATAGACCTTGGCCACCGCCTTCGCCTCGAACGCGGCGGTGAAGCGCTTGTGCGCCTTGGGATTGCGCGCCAGCAGCAGGCAGCCACTCGTGTCGGTATCGAGCCGATGGACGGGGAGGGGACGACGCTGGAAGCCCAGCTTCAGGTCGTCGAGATGACCCTCGAGGCACGGGCCGCCCTTGCGTGGACGATCGATCGGCAGGCCCGCAGGCTTGTCGATCACCAGCGCTTCGCCGTCTTCGTAGAGGATGGGAATGGTCATAGGGGAGCTTCAGATGAGTCGCGCGCGCATCACGCCGCGCAGGGCATTGCCGATCAGGAAACCGTCGGCGAGATCGTCCAGCGTCAGTTCGGCCTCGACCGCGCGGCCTTCCTCGATCAGCGATTGGCGGAACACGCCGGGCAGCAGGCCCAGGCCGAGGCGCGGTGTGAGAAGCTTGCCATCGCGTTCCACGAACACGGTGGTCCAGCTGCCCTCGGTAACCAGTCCATCGTCGCGCACCAGAACGGCCTCGTGCGCGTCGATCTGGTGCGCCGCAGCCAGGGCATCGGCATAGAAGCCGCGATCGGTGGTCTTGTGGCCCAGCCGCCAGTCGCCCGCATCGACCGGCAGGGGCAGGGCAATGCAGTCGAGCGGCTCGCTCGGCGTGACCGGCAGCGGCGCGACTTCTATCGCGGTGGTGCCCGACCGCGCGCATGTCAGCCGCACGCGCGCGGGCGCATCGAGATCGAAACACAGGGTCTGGATCTGGTTGCGCGCTGCGTGCCGATCAAATGCGAAGCCAAGCTCGTGTGCGCTGGAGGACAGGCGCGCGAGGTGCCCTTCGAGCAGGGGAATGCCCTCTTCCGGGTCGAAGCGCATGGTCTCGATCAGGTCGAAAGCAGGGGCAGTGCAATCCGCGCTGCTTGATCGCGCGAATCCGGCTTTGATCTGCGCCTCGCGCCATTCGGCCAGCGGTTCGCTGTCGGCCACGATCCCCGCGCCCACGCCCAGCACTGCGGTCCCATGCCCGTTCTCGATCGGGGTGAGCCGCAAGGTGCGGATCGCCACGTTGAAACTGGCCGTGCCGTCGGGCCCGAACGCACCGATGGCACCGCAGTAAGGGCCGCGTGCATCGCGTTCCAGCCGGTCGATGATCTCCATCGCGCGGATTTTCGGCGCCCCGGTGATCGATCCGCACGGAAACAGCGCCTTCACGATCTGCGCCAGCCCTGTCTCCGTGGCGAGGTCCGCGTGTACCGTGCTGACCATCTGGTGCACGGTTGGGAAGCTCTCGACCTTGAACGGCTCGTCGACCGTCACCGACCCGGCCTGCGCAATGCGCGACAGGTCGTTGCGCATCAGGTCGACAATCATCAGGTTCTCGGCGCGATCCTTTTCGGATTCGCCCAGCTCCGCCGCCGCCGCCGCGTCAGCATCCGCATCGCCATGCCGTGGGCGTGTGCCCTTCATCGGGCGAGCCGTAAGCTTCCCGTCCTGCGCTTGGAAAAACAACTCGGGCGACAGGCTGACGAGAGCGTGGCTGCCATCCCACACCACACCGCCGTGGCCTGCGTGCGAGGCCTTGCGCAGCGCGGCGTACAAAGCCAGCGGCTCCCCGCGATACGACCCGGTAAGCGGCATGGTGAGGTTGGCCTGGTAGATATCGCCCGCCGCAATCTGGCGCTGCAGTTCGCCGAAACGCTCTTCCCACTGGCCCAGCGAAATCGCCGGATCGAGCGGGCCGAGCGAGGCGGGGCCGGGCGCGCGCTGCGCCAGCCATGCCTCCACCTCGTCCGCCGCGATGGCCTGCTCGGATTCGAACAGGCCCAGCCACACGAGCGGCCCTGCGCCGCCCGAGCGGGCGTCCGCCAGCGGCCTGAGCCTGGGTTCGAGCGCAAGCCCCGCCTCGTACCCGATATATCCTGCCAGCACCCCGCCAATCTCGGCCTGGGCAGCCTCGGCAGCGGCAAGTGTCGCCTCTACCGCGTCGGGCCACAAAGCGCGGAAGATCGCCACCGGCGCTTCGAACAGGCGCGCGCCGCCCGGCACGTGCCCCTCGCCAGAGGGACGCGCATCGTCGAGGAGGATGAAAGGTTCGCCCGTTGCCATCGCACCCGCTCTATCGAAACACCTGCGAATTGGAACCACCTTGACGGGTCGCGGGCGCCCCGCAAAGACCGGTATCAGATCTGGCCGAGAGGGAGACAGGCGCGGTGAGCACGATTTTTCTGGGGCGCAACCACGCAGGAGATGCGCAGGACCTGCTGCTGAGCCGCGCCAATCGCCATGGGCTGATCGCGGGCGCGACCGGTACGGGTAAGACGGTGACCCTGCAGGGGATGGCGGAAAGCTTCTCCGCCGCGGGCGTGCCGGTGTTCGTGGCCGACGTGAAGGGCGACCTTGCCGGGCTCGCAGTGCCCGGGTCCTCGAAGTTCAAGCATGCGGACAAGCTGGAAAGTCGTGCGGCCGAGCTGGGCATGGACGATTATGCCTATGCCGATTTCCCGGTGGTCTTCTGGGACCTGTTCGGCGAACAGGGGCATCCGGTCCGCACCACGGTTTCCGAAATGGGGCCGCTGCTGCTCGCGCGCCTGCTGGACCTGAACGAGACACAGGAAGGCGTGTTGCAGATCGTCTTCCGCTATGCCGACGACAACGGCCTGCTGCTGCTGGATTTCGACGACCTGCGCAGTCTCCTGTCCTTCGCCGCGGAAAACACGGACACGGTATCCGGCGATTACGGGCGCATCACCAAGGCTTCGATCGGTGCGATCCAGCGCAGCCTGCTGACCTTCGAGAGCGAGGGGGCGGACCAATTCTTCGGGGAGCCTGCGCTGGAGGTGGACGACCTGTTCCGGGTGGATGCGAGCGGGCGCGGCATGGTCAACATCCTCGCCGCCGACAAGCTGATGCGCAGCCCGAAGCTCTATGCGACATATCTGTTCTGGCTGCTTGCCGAGCTGTTCGAAACGCTTCCCGAGGTGGGCGACCAGGACAAGCCGAAGCTGGTCTTCTTCTTCGACGAGGCGCATCTGCTGTTCGACGATACGCCCAAGGCATTCCAGGAGACGATCGAAACGGTCGTGCGGCTGATCCGGTCGAAGGGCGTGGGCGTGTTCTTCGTCACGCAGAACCCGATCGATATCCCGGACGAGGTCGCGGGCCAGATCGGCAACCGCGTTCAACATGCCCTGCGTGCCTTCACTCCGCGCGACCAGAAGGCGATCAAGGCGGCGGCGGAAACCTTCCGTATCAACCCCGAACTCGATGTGGCGCAGGCGATCACCGAACTGAAGGTGGGGGAGGCGCTGGTCTCCACGCTCGATGACGATGGCGCGCCCTCGGTCGTCCAGCGCACGCTGATCAAGCCGCCGCGCAGCCGCCTCGGCCCACTGTCGGCTGGCGAGCGGGCGGTGATCCTGGGGGCGAGCCCCTTGGCGGGCAAGTACGACACAGCGGTCGACCGCGAAAGCGCGGCGGAAGTGATCGCGCAGAAGATGGCCGATGCCGCCGAGACCGCAGAAGAGGTGGAGGAAAAAGGCGAGGCAGAGGTCCGCAAGCGGCCACGCAGGAGCAAGAGCATCTGGGAAAAGGCGATGTCGCGCGGGGCCAAGGTCGCCGCAGGCTCCGCTGCGGGGATGGCGGCACGGACCGTGCTGGGCAAGAAATCGCGCGCCAATCCGATGGCGTCGGGCGTCACCTCGGCAGCCGGTTCTATCGCGACCGACCTTGCCGGGCCTCTGGCCGGGCGGTTCGTGCGCAATCTCGTCGGCGGTTTGATGCGTTAAATGGTGCGGGCCGGTACCGTCAAATTAACGCGCCAGCGGCAGCCTGATTTCCGCGCGCAGGCCCCCTTCCGGTCGGTTGCCGAGGGTCAGCTCGCCGCCATGCTCACGCACGATCGCGCGCGTGATCGTAAGTCCGAGCCCGGCGCCGCCCGTGCCGCGATTGCGGCTGGCCTCGCCCCGGCGAAATGGTTCGAGCATCGCCGCAACCTGATCTGGAGGGATGCCTGGCCCTTCGTCCTCCACCGCAAGCACCGCCCATTCGCCACTGCGTTCGAGCGTGATCGTAGCCGACAGGCCATAGCGCAGCGCATTCTCGATGAGATTGCGCAGTGCGCGCCGCAGCCAGGTGACCTGCACCGGTGCAACGATCCTGTCGGCGCCCGCAAAGCTTACGGGCTTTTCCATATCCTCGAACTCGTCGACCACGCTTTCCACCAGCGCGGCGAGCTGGGTCGATTCGGGCGGGCTTTTCGCGCGACCGATCCGCGCCAGCGAGAGGATATCGTCGAGCGACCGGCGCAAGTCCTCGATGATATCGGCCATCCGCGCACGCTGGGTCTCGTCATCGACCGATTCGATGCGCACGCGCAGCGCCGCCAGCGGCGTCTTCAGGTCGTGCCCGATCGCGCCGAGCATCACGTCCTTCTCGTCCAGCAGGCTGGCAATGCGGCTTTCGAGCAGGTTGTGCGCTGCGATCAGCCGGGTCACGTCCGCCGGCCCCTGCGGCCGCAGCGGTTCCCGAGCCTGCTGCGTCCGGGCAAAGCTTTCGACCCTTTGTGTCAGCTGCGCCAGCGGCCGTGTAATCCGGCGCAGCACCAGGTAGGTGGCGCCCAGCAGGACCAGGAAGAGCAGGATGGTCTGCGCCCCGATCAGCCACAGGGCGCGCGCCTCTACCGGTGGCCGGATTGACCGTGCGACGATCCACCGCTCCTCACCTTGCAGGCGCATCCCGGCGACGACCAGTTCGCCCTGGCGCTCTTGCAAGATGGCGCGCAAACGCGGGCGATCCTCGGCAAGCTGCTCCAATACGCGATCCTCTGAAAGCGGGCGCCGGGTGGCGACCAGTTCCTCCACGACCATGCCCTGCCGCGTCAGGATTTCCTGCAATCTGGTCTCGGTCGCGATGTCGCGCATCTCACCTTGCGACAGGGGCGAGTGCTCGTCGATGCGGCCAGCGATCGGCGGAGGCAGCGCGCGGCGTGCGCGAGGGCCATCCCCGCCCAACCTCAAGCGCCTGTCACCGTCCCGGCGTCGAAAACCCGGGCTTCGGTTTTCGGTTGCGAACTCATCACGATTCGAAGTCCGCACAAGGTGGAATGCGATCGCGTTGGCGGTGGCCACATCGCGCCGTTCCTCTACCGCGCGATACAGCAGGAACGCCGATACGGCCTGCCCGATCAACAGCGTGACGGCGATCGCCAGCAGGCTCTGACCCAGCAGGCTGCGAGGGAAAATGCGCGGCATCGGCGATCAGTCGCCCTGGATGCGGCTGACATCGGCGGCGAAGCGATAGCCCCCGCCGCGCACGGTCTGGATGAATTGCGGGTTGCGATTGTCCTGCTCGATCTTGCGCCGGAGGCGGCTGACCTGGTTGTCGACCGCACGGTCGAAAAGGTGCGCCTCTCGCCCCTGCACCATATCGAGCAGGCGATCGCGATCGAGCACGGCGCGCGGATGATCGAGGAATGCGCGCAGCATGCGGAATTCCGCAGTGGAAATGGGGATAACCGTGCCTGCCGGGTCGGTCAGCCGCTGCTTGAGCGGGTCGAGCCGCCAGCCCTCGAACAGGTATTGCGCATCCTCTTCGCTGCCATCCTCGTGGTTGCGGCCCGAACGGCGCATGACGGACCGGATCCGCGCGACCAGTTCGCGCGGTTCGAATGGCTTGGTGACATAATCGTCGGCACCGATCTCCAGCCCGACGATCCGGTCGGTCGCCTCGCCCATTGCGGTGAGCAGGATGGTCGGCAGTTTCTGCGCCTCGATCAGGTGGCGGGTGAGCGATAATCCGTCTTCACCCGGCATCATGATATCGACCAGCGCAATATCCGCGCTCTGTTCGCGCAGGATGCTGCGCGCGGCGGCGGCATTTTCCGCTTCGAGCACCACAAACCCCTGGCCGACCAGGTAGTCGACCAGGGGTTCGCGAAGGGTGCGCTCGTCATCGACGAGCAGCACGGTAATGGCCTTGGTATCCACGCTTGTGGCCATTGCTGTTCGTTACTGGGCGGCGCGGGCAGCGCGCCGTTCCTGCATGCGCTCGCGCATGGCGGTGCGACGGGCCTCGTGCGCGGCCTTGCGCTCTTCCGCGGTGACAGTGCCGTTCTTGTCGGCATCGGCGCGGTCGAAGCGTTCAAGCGCGTGAGCCTGGAATTCCTGCAGCGTCAGGCGACCATCGCCATTGCTGTCGGCCCGGGCGAGCATCGCGCCACCCATGTGGCCACCACGCTTGCCGCGCATACCACGCATGCCGCGTTTGCCAGGGCCGCGTCGCTCGGTTTCGGCACCGCGCGCTTCGCGTCGTTCGGCGCGCTTCGCCTGCCGCGCTTCGCGCGCTGCCTCGCGTTCGGCGGCGCTGATCGCCCCATTGCCGTCGGTATCGACCTTGGCGATCATCTGCTTGCGGCGCAGTTCGCGGTCGGCCAGATCGAGCACGCCATCGCCGTTCATATCCATCTTCTGGAAATGCTCGGCGCTTTTCTGCGTAACCTGGGCGCGGGTCATCGGGCCGGTCGTGCGTTCGGCAGGCTGGGCGAGAGCGGCAGTGGCCGCCAGCAGCGAAATGCCGGTGAGGGCAAAAACTGTCTTCTTCATGGGGGTTCGTCCTTTCAGGTGACCTCTGGTAGAGCTGCGGGGCGGGGAGGGGTTGGGGAGATCGAAAACCCGCCTCGCAGCTCTTGGAACGCTTTATAGCGCTGCTTTGTCGCTCCTGTTTGCCACGAAACACCGGAATTGTAACACTTTGTCGCAGGATCGGGCGCGTGTTCATGCGTCTGCAAGCCTGGAGGCGCGCCCACCCGCCAGTCTAGCGAGGCCGGTGCTCGGTTCCCTCGCCCGCCGTGATGAACAGTGCGGTTGCCTCGCCCATAACGTCTGCCGTGTGCCACACGCCGGGTTCGTTGATCGCGTAATCGCCGGGGGCCAGCGTCACCTGTTCGACGCGTCCGTCGGGATATTCCTGCGTCAGGGTCAGCTCCCCCGCAGTGCAGACCACGACCTCGTGCCCCTTGGGGTGCATTTCCCAGCTGTCCCAGCTCTGTGCAAAAGAGTGCATCGAAACCAGCCGGCCCTCGATGCCGTCGGCGGCATTGCGCTCACCATATTCCTCGTACCACTCCATCCCGGTGAAGGGCGGCTGCGCTGTCGCAGTCGCGCCCAGCCCGAGATGGACCGGATATTCGGCCAGCGCGCGCGCTTCAGCCATCCGACTTCATCATGCAGAAGGCGTTGAGCTTGTTGCCGTCGCGGTCGCGGAAATAGGCGGCGTAGAAGACCATGCCGTTCTCGTCCGCGTCTCCGCGCGGCCCGGGTTCGCCTTCGCACGTTCCGCCATTGGCCAGCGCGATCTCGTGCAGCTTGTGGACCTGCTCTTTGTCCTTCGCCTCCAGCGCCACCATCGTGCCGTTGCCGACGCTCGCGTCCTTGCCATCGAACGGCTTGGTCAGCGCCACACCGGGCACATCCCAGTTGCCCCATGCGATAAATGTGTCGAAATCCATCATCCGGCCAAAGCCCATTTCCTTGGCGATGGCATCGTAGAAGGGCGCATTGCCCATAAGGTCATTGGTGCCGAGCGTAACGTAACCGATCATGACGTTGTCCTCCGAGTCGCGACCTCAGGTTAAGAACATTACGCGAACATAATGGGCCTCGCAAGAGCTCCCGGAGCGGCCTCAGAGCGGCTGTGTATGCCGCTCCAGCCAGTCGGCTGCCTGCCCGTCCACACGGGGGCTAAGGATCTGGCGGCAGCAGGCATGGTAATGGTCGACCCAGTCGCGCTCCTCGGGCGACAGCAGGTCGGTATCGATCAGCGCGCGGTCCAGCGGGACCCAGGTCAGGTTCTCGAACCCGAACCATGTGCCTTCATCGGCGCCTTCGATTTCGCGCTCCTCGATCAGGACGAGGTTTTCGATCCGGATGCCGTATTCCCCCGCCTTGTAATATCCCGGCTCGTTCGAACAGATCATCCCTGCCACGAGCGGCTCCATCGTCCCGCCCTGCGATCCGGTGGTCTTGGCAATGCGTTGCGGGCCTTCGTGAACGCCCAGCGCACTGCCGACGCCATGCCCGGTTCCGTGCGCATAGTCGCAGCCCGCCTGCCACAGAGCATGGCGCGCGAGCGTGTCCAGCTGGCCGCCGGTAGTGCCTTCGGGGAAGATCGCCTGCGCGATGGCGATATGGCCCTTGAGCACGCTGGTGAAGCGGTCCTTCATCTCGGTCGAGGGTTCACCGGGGCCGACCCACACGGTGCGGGTAATGTCTGTCGTCCCGGCCCCTTCTGCGTTGAAATACTGGCCGCCCGAATCGCACAGGAAAATGCTGGAGGGCGGGATCGGGATATTGCTGTCCTCGTCCACCTTGTAGTGCGGCAGGGCGGCATGGCCTGCTGCGGCGGAGATGGTATCGAACGAGGTGTCGGCAAGCCCGGCGTCCTTCTGCCGGAACTCCAGCAGCTTGGCCGCTGCGGTCAGCTCGTCGATCTTGCCCGACGGGGCTTCGGCCTCGATCCATGCAAGGAAGCGGGAGACCGCCGCACCGTCGCGCGCCTGCGCATCGCGGTGGCCGTCGATTTCGGCCTCGTTCTTGATGGCGCGGGGCAGGATCGTGGGGTCGCGGGTTTCGACCACCTTCGCGCCGCCCGCTTCCAGCGCCTGCGCAATCGCGGCAACGCCATATTCGGGATCGAGTGCGATCCGCTTGCCATTGAACGCGCCCAGCGCGCTTTCGAACTCGCTACGCGGACGCAGCGTAACCGCATTGCCGAGGTGCTGCTTCAATTCGGGCGAGACCTTGGCCTCGTCGATGAAGAGCTGTGCCGTGCCATCCTGGTCGACCAGCGCGAAGGCCATGGCAACGGGCGTATGCGCAATGTCTCCGCCGCGAATGTTGAACGCCCAGCCCACCGAATCGAGCGCACTGATGACGACCGCGTCGAGCTTCTCCTGCGTCAGCCAGTCGGCAATGGCCGCGCGCTTTTCCTGCGCGTTGCGACCGGCATAGGCGTCCGCATGAACGCGGGCAGGGGCCTCGCTTTGCGCGGGCTGGTCCTGCCACACCGCGTCGATGGGATTGCCGTCGACCGGGACCAGCTTCGCGCCAACCTTCTCGAGCGCGGCAGCGGTCGTGCGCACCCAGCCGGGCGTCGCCAACCATGCGTCGTAGCCAATCTGCGCGCCTTCATGCGCATTCTCGGCGAGCCAGTCTGCGGGGTTGTCCTTTGGCACGCCGCGATATTCGAACAGGCGTTCTTCCACCTGGTCGCGCACTTGCACGGTGTAGCGCCCGTCGACGAAGATCGCCGCCTTGTCCTGCAGCACCACCGCACTGCCTGCCGAGCCGCCGAATCCGGTCAGCCAGTGGAGGCGTTGCGCATCCTCGCCGACATATTCGCTCATGTGCGGATCGGCGATCGGGACGCAGAATCCGTCCAGCCCGCGCTTCTTCAGCTCCTCGCGCAAGGCGGAAAGGCGGGCTTCATGGGTCTGCATCAACATTTGGTCGATCCTGTCTGTCTGGGGTCTGGCGTTGTACCTGATCTGGGGTCATAGCTTGCCCACGCAAGCCTTTCAAAGGCGAGTGCCATCGCCCACAGGGGGGAACCGACGTATGAGCAAGCTTTTTACCGCCGCCATCGCACTCACAGCACTGACCGTGCCGGGGATCGCTGCGGCGCAATCGAATGGAGCCGATACCAGCGTGACCGAACAGGCACCGACCGCACCCCCCGTCGCCGAGCGGCGCGACCACACCTTCACCACGCACGGGATCACGTTGAGCGATCCCTATCACTGGCTGAAAGACCAGTCCTACCCCGTCGTCGATGACGAGGATGTGCTCGATTACGTGAAGGCGGAAAACGCCTGGTTCGAAGCGCAGATGGCCCCGCACGAGGCGCTGGTCGAAGAGCTGTTCGAAGAGATGAAGGGCCGCATCAAGGAAGACGATTCCACGGTGCCGCAAAAGGATGGCGACTGGCTTTACTGGTCCGAGTTCGAGCAAGGCAGCGAATATCGCAAGCATTATCGCAAGCCGGTGGCAGGCGGCGATCCGCAGCTGCTGCTGGACGAGAACCAGCTGGCCGAGGGGAAGGACTATTTCCGCCTCGGCGCGTTCTCGGTCAGCAAGGATGGGCGCTATCTCGCCTATTCGGCGGACGACAATGGGTCCGAGCGGTTCACGGCGCGAGTGAAGGACCTCGAAACCGGCGAGCTGCTGGATGATGTGATCCCGGAAACCCTGTCCGGCCTCACCTGGCTCGCGGGCGACACGATGATCGCCTACGGCAAGGCGAACGAGAACTGGCGGGTCGACAATGTCCGCCTGCACAAGCTCGGCACCGATGTGTCCGAAGATGTCGAGATCTTCCGCGAGGCGGACGAGGGCTTTCGCGTCGGAGCGGGCCTGACTGCGCAGGAAGACTGGCTGGTGATCGCGACCGGCGACAACGAGACGAGTGAAGTGCGGCTGGTCCGCGCCGACGACCCGACCGGGGAGCAGGTGCTGGTCAAGGCGCGGCAGAAGGGCGTCGAATACGATGTCGACGTGCGCGGCGATACGCTGTTCGTCCACACCAACGACAATCACATCAATTTCCGCCTCGCGACCGCGCCGCTTGCCACCCCGGGCGAGTGGACCACGCTGATCGAAGGGTCGGACGAATTCTACCTGACCGGGTTCGAGCTGTTTAAGGATTTCTACGTTACCGAAGGGAGGCTCGCGGGCCTCGATCAGGTGCAGCTGCGCGCCTATGACGACGCATCCGACATCACACCGATCGCCTTTCCCGAGGCAAGCTTTGTCGCCGGGCTATCCAACAACCCGGAATACGACGTTTCCAAGCTGCGCCTCTCGTACCAGAGCATGGTCACGCCCGGATCGGTTTACGATTACGATGTGAAAACCGGCGCGCTCGAACTGCTCAAGCAGCAGGAAATCCCGAGCGGTTACGACGCGACGAAATACAAGACGGAGCGGCTGACGATCACTGCACGCGATGGCACGCAGGTGCCGGTCAGCGTGGTGATGCGCAAGGACAGGCCGATGGGCGGCCCGCTGCACCTCTACGCCTACGGCGCCTATGGCTATGCCGTGCCGCCGGGTTTCTCGACCAGTCGCCTCAGCCTCGTCGATCGGGGCATGGCCTTTGCCATCGCGCATATCCGCGGTGGGGACGATCTTGGCCGCCGGTGGTACCTGCAGGGCAAGCTGAACGAGCGGACCAACACGTTCGAGGATTTCGTGGACGTGGCGAAGGGCCTGATCGACAAAGGCTATACCGCCAAGGGCCAGATCAGTGCCAGCGGCGGCAGCGCCGGGGGCGAGCTGATGGGCGTAGTCGTCAACACCGATCCCGATATCTGGGGCGCGGTGGTGGCGCATGTGCCCTTCGTCGACGTGCTCAACACCATGCTCGATGCGGAACTGCCGCTGACGCCGGGCGAATGGCCCGAATGGGGCAACCCGATCACCAGCAAGCAGGCCTTTGCCTACATGCTCAGCTATTCGCCTTACGATCAGGTGGTCGCACAGGATTACCCGCCGCTGTTGGTGACCGCAGGCCTCAACGATCCGCGTGTCACCTATTGGGAGCCCGCCAAGTGGGTCGCCAAGCTGCGCGCGACCAAGACCGACAACAACACGCTGCTGCTCAAGACCAACATGGGCGCGGGCCACGGCGGCAAGTCCGGGCGCTTCGCCTCGCTGTATGAAACCGCAGAGGAATACGCCTTCGTGCTGACGCAGATGGGCGTAGTCGAAGGAAGCGACGCCGAATGACCATCCGCAACGTCGTTTTCGACGTCGGCAATGTGATCGTCCGATGGGAGCCGGAGGCCATCGTGGAGCTGGCCTTTGGCAAGGACCTGCCCGACGGGATCACCAGCCGCGACCTCTTCGGCGGGGACATCTTCCGCGCATTGAACCGCGGGGCGATGAGCCTTACAGAAACGCAGCGCATGTATGCCGAGCGGCACGGGTTCGACCGGCGCACGGCGGATCGGCTGATCGAGGCTTTGTTCGAAAGCCTCCACCTGATCGAGGAAACGCCGCCGCTGATGCGCAGGCTAAAGGCGGCGGGTTACGGCATCTATGCGATCACCGACAATGTGCACGAGATCGTCGCCTACCTGCGCGGGCGCTACGATTTCTGGCCCCTGTTCGACGGTGCCTGCGTCTCTGCCGATCACGCGACGCTCAAACCCGATCCGCGCATGTACCGCTGGCTGTGCGAAACCTACGGCCTGGTGCCGGAGGAATGCGTCTTCCTCGATGATCTGGAGAAGAACATCGCGGGCGCAAAAGCGGTGGGCATGGAAGGCTTCGTTTTCACCACGACGGCGCAGGCCGAGGCGGACTTGCGGAGCATCGGTGTCGATCCCGACCGCAAGCTGGCAGCCGCATGAGCGATGCGGACTGGGCCTTCACCCGCGATTTCACGGCCGGGCCGGGCGATATCGACGAACTGGGCCATGTGAACAACGCGGTGTGGGTGCGCTGGATTCAGGATATCGCGGTGGGCCACTGGCATGAAATCGCGCCGGACGCGCACCGGGGCCGGTATATCTGGGTCGTTACCCGGCACGAGATCGATTATCGCGGAAACATCAAGACGGGCGAGGTCGCGCATGGCCGCACGCGCGTGCATGGCGAACCCAAGGGCGCGCAGTTCGGGCGCGAAGTGCAGTTCGTTGACGATGCGGACCGGGTGCTGGTCTCCGCGCTGACCCGCTGGGCGATGCTCGACAGGAACACCATGCGCCCGGCGCGGATCACACCGGAGATCGCGGCGCCGTTTCGGACCGCCGAATAGCTAGGGCGGTCCGGCCACGCCCTACTCCCTGAAGGGAATAGGGCGCGCGTCCACTCGCTCGGCCGGGATCGGCTCCCCCTGCATGAAAGCGGACAGGACCTCGCGAAGCTTCGGACTGCCGAACAGGTCGAACTGATGTGCGCCGTGGCCCACGACAATCAGTTTGCCATTGGGAAGGTGCCGTAGCAGCGCTTCGGCATTTTCCACCGGGGTCCGCGCGTCGAGATCGCCTACCAGGATCAGCACGGGAACATCGCTTGCCACTGGCGCTGGCCCCGCCGCGTCGGTGGGTTCGACACCCCACGCACTTGCCAGATACCGCCCCGGGAAATTCATCGCGTCACCGAGAACGGCAGACTGCGCCTCTTCCTCGATCTGGCGTGTCCGCCCCGCCGACGCGCCGCTCGACAGGTCCATGAAATGCTTCATCGCGTTCTGCGGGCCCAACCTCATGCGATAGACCAGTGCCAGCTGCGCGATGCTGCTGAAATCGCCTGCGTCCATTTGCCGGTATGCCGAAGGCAGGGTCGCAATCGTTCGCGGGTCGCTCAAGGCCTGCGCTGTAATCCAGCGAAGGTCGAAGCCGCCGATTGTGACGACGATGGGCTCGCCGGTTTCCGGATGCCGGGACTGGACAGTTACTGGCTGGGCATCGAGGCTCGCCAGCACGCGACGCATCCTCGGCAGCAGTTCCGGGTCTTCCGCGCGCTGCGCGATCCGTTCAAGCACGGTATCGACCAGTGCGGGGCGCTTCCACGTATCGTCCGGGCCTTCCGGGCCGACCAGCACCACGCGTCCCACCTTCTCGGGATGGCGTCGCAAGACCTCCAGCGCCAGGTGGCTGCCATAGCTCCTGCCCCACAGGTTCAGCTTGTCGTAGCCGAGCGCGCGACGAACCGCGTCGACATCGTCGGCGCTCTCGCGGGTCGTGTAGGCCTGCGGATAGATGCCCTTGGCCCGCAAATCCCCTGCGATGGAACCGCTTACCTCGCCGATGATCGGCAACCACGCATGCATGCTGCCTTCTGCCGCAAGCGGGATGCCGTAGGGGCGTTCGATTCCGAGATTGGGGCTCGAATGGCCGGTTCCGCGCTGGTCGATCCCGATCAGGTCACCCCCGAACAGGCCGAGGATTTGCGATCCGCCCTTGCGCACGAGCTGTTCCACCAGTGCGGTTCCCGATTCGCCCGGTCCCCCGGCAAGCAGCACGCTGGCGGTTTCCGATGGTTCGGGAGCCATGCTCACGCGAATGAAGGCGAGCGTGATGGGGGCGTGATCGCGCTGCGTGTCGGCCCGTACCGCCGGGACGCGCATCTTGCCGCGCGTTACGTACAGGGTGGCCCCATCGGGCGTCGTGATGGCCATCGGCTCGGCAAGCTGTGGTGCGGGCACATCCGGCGCGTTCGCCAGCGAAGGCGCACACGATGCGAGGGCGAGGCAGATCAGCAGGCAGCGGACAATCATGCTGCACCCCCGACGATCTGGCGGGCAAGCTCGTGTCGCTGCGCTTCCAGGTCTCTCACCCGGTGCCGTGCTTTCACCAGCAACCAGATTGCGGCCAGCGTCATCAGCAGTCCCAGCCCGCCAGCGAGTACCGCCGCGCCGCCGCCGCCGACCACCGCCACGACGGATGCTCCGGCAGTGAAAAGCCCGCTGAAGCTGACCGCCATGCGCCCTGCCACGACGCGGTCGCGACTATAGAGCGGGCGCCTGCGGGTCAGCACCCATGTCGCAAGGGCAACCCAGCCTGCGGCCATCAGCGCCATGCCCGAAAATGCAGCAAATGTATGAGCCGGCCGATCCGGCTCGGTCGCCAGCAACGCGATCAGGACTATGCCGACTGCGATAGAGCCCAGGAGCAGCGCGAGATATCGGGCCCGCTGCTGCCAGGACAGGGCGTTGGTATTCGTTCGGATCATTGCGGCCTCCAGGTTTTTCGGAAATTCATCGGTCATCGACCATCTCCAGCTCGACTTCGGTTTTCAGCTGACTGCGGGCGCGGAACAGGCGTGATTTCACCGTTCCCGGGGGGACCGCCATGATGCCTGCAATCTCTGCAATGGTGAGCTGTTCGAGATAGAACAGCTGGAGGACCTGGCGCTCTGTCGCCTTCAACCGGGTCAGGCCCTTCGACAGCGCATTCAGCGTCGCTTCGCGCTCCATCGGCGATTCCGGGTCATCGGCGTCCGCAATGTCGGGCAGGGGCCCGTCGTCGTGCAGCGCGTGCTTGCGATACCGGCCTCTCAACCGGTTCATGGCGGTGCGATGGGCGATCCCGAACAGCCAGGATCGGAACCGCATCGGGTCGCGCAACCGGGCGAGTCCGCGGACGGCACCCAGCCAGATTTCCTGCACCAGGTCGTCGGCCGCATCGCCGCTGTCGGTAAAGGTCAGCGCATATCGACGAAGGGGCAGGCCCCACCGGCGCACGAGCGCGTCGAACGCATCCGCCTCGCCCAGCTGGGCGCGGATCGCCAGCAACGCATCTTCGCGGCGTTCGTCATGCGTATGGCCGTGTGTCACCTGCCATCACCCCTTTCACTCGTACCGGTAGTCGCGGTTTCGTGAAAAGGTTCAGATTTTGCGGAGATTATTGCCGCGTCGGCGTTTGCGGGGGCGCCAGCGTGCTATGCACCTTCCCTCAACCCGGCACGAAACCGTCATGCGTGCTCGGGGTGACGGGGGTGTCATGTCACTGATGCAACGGATAGATGAAGACCGATGTGGACAAGGACTTTCACTGCGCACGTAGAGGGAGATGGATCGCCGACCACCATCACGTTCTACAGGGAGATACCGGGCGGCTGGAAGCTCGATTTCAGGGACGCGCAGGGCGAGCATGTCGCCAATGGCGACCGCTGGGTCGAGACAATAGACGATTTGGTCCTTCAGCTGGGCAACTACACGAATAGCGATCCGAAGTGGCGCACCGAGGATGGCGATCGAGTGTCGTTTTATGCCGCCGTTCGAGAATGCGTTCTCGAGGCACGAACCTCGTAGGTCGGTCGACCTAGCTCGCCACCATCTCCTCGCTCATCGCCCACAGGCGTTCGGCACTGTCGGGATCGACCGCGTAGGGCTGAACAGTGTTGTAGCGGCTGGGGTTCTCCGGGTCGGCCAGCGCCGCGATATCGCAATCCTCGCAATATTCGCCGCCGCGATCCCTCAGCGCTGGCGCGGTCGCGGCCCATAGCGTGGTGGAGGCCCCTTGGGTGACGCTCTTGAACATCTTGGCGGCCTGTTCGGACAATTCGCCATCCTCGTTCATCCAGCCGAGCGCGACCATCTCCTCGTTATCGAGATGGCGTTGCAGCGGGGTGGCAATGCCGCCGGGGTGGACCGAGAAGGCGCGCCCGCCGTGCTGCGCCAGCCGGGTGTTCATGCCCACGGCGAACAGCGCGTCGGCGGTCTTCGCCTGACCGTAGGCCTGCCACTTGTCATACTCGCCCGACTCCCAGTTGGGATCGTCCCACCGGATGTCCGAAAGCTTGTGCCCGGTGGAGGACAGCGCGACCACGCGCACGTCGCTGCCCGGCTCTTTCGCGGTTTTCTCCAGCAATGGCATCAACGCCTGGGCGAGCGCGAAATGGCCGAGGTGGTTGACCCCGAACTGCTGTTCCCAGCCTGCGCCGACGCGGGAGAGCGGGCAGGCCATGATCCCGGCAGTGTTGATCAGCAGGTCGAGCCGGTCATGCTCGCTCGCGAACTGGTCCGCGAAGGCCCGCACCGAGGAAAGGTCCGCAAGGTCCATGTCCATGATGGCCACGTCGCCCACCACGTCGGAAAGGTTTGCAGTCGCCTTCTCGCGGTTGCGCGCAGGCACGATCACCTTCGCGCCCGCCCCGGCAAGCCCACGCACGGTTTCCACCCCGATGCCCGAATAGCCGCCGGTGACGATCGCGACCTTGCCGGTCAGGTCGATGCCTTCGAGCACGTCCTGCGGTTCGCTCCCATGGCCAAAGCCCGAATTGGTGGATTGTTGCGTACTCATCTTCGTCTCCCCGGGTGGCGCTGCACCGGAGAAGCGATGCGTCTCAGGTGGCTTGCCGTGGACTGTAAACGGTGATGCGGGGCGGCGCCACCATGCGCGGCCAGCCCATTAATCAGGCAGCGTAAGCCCGATACTCGTCCGCTGGCGGCTCGGTAAAGACCAGCGCTTCGCTCAGATAGCGGTTACGCCCTTCGTTCTTTGCCCGATAGAGTAACTTGTCGGCCCGGAGATAAAGCACTTCGAAGGGCAGGCCCGCAGCATCTTCGCCCGCGGCCTCGACTACGCCCATGCTGGCCGTGACGAGCCTGTCCATCTCGGGGATAGTGTCGGCGACTCGCGCGGTGATCGCACGGCGGCGTCGCTCTGCCCGCAAGGTCGCATCGGTTCCGCGCAACACCAGCATGAACTCCTCGCCCCCCATTCGCACGGCGATCGTGTCTTCGTCGGGCGCAAGCGCACTGGCGGTGGCGACCAGTGCTTCGTCACCGGCATGGTGGCCGAACTGATCGTTGATCGACTTGAAATGATCGAGGTCGATCAGGGCAAAGGTGGTGAACCCCTGCTGCATCAGATCGGCGTACTGGCTGGCAATGCCGCGCCGGTTCAGCAGGCCGGTGAGCGGATCGCGTTCGGCAAGGTTTTCCATTTCGGCGGCCAGCTGGCGAGCCCGGTCGCGGTCGGACCGCAGCATCAGTCCCCGGTCGGTCACCCCGATCGCGACGACGATGATCTCCCAGACCATCGCGTAATAGACGATCCGGAAATCGGTTTCCAAAAATCCGCCGAGCCCGACGCCTTTCAGCGCCATATCCGTCACCAGGACCATCGCGAATGACCAGCCGAGCAGCTGGTAGCGGACCCAGCGGCTCCCGCGCCGCAGCGCCTGGACAAAAGCGGCGATCAAGGCTGTCAGGACGACGAGTTGGGCGAAGCCGAACAGCGCCGGGCTCTGGATCACACCCGCGTTCAATCCGCCCGCGAAGAGAATGAAAATGCCGCTCCAGCGCAGCACCCTGCGCATGGTGGACGACAGCGCATCGCGTTCGATGAATTCGCGGGCAAACTGGCACGATGCGAACATGATCAGGACGTAGCCCAGCCGTTCGAACACCAGGAACACTGCCAGATCCCACGAAAACCAGCTGGCGGCGAGGCCGCTGGTCATCGCGATGATCATCGCCATGCCGGCGCACATCGCCGCGTACCACGCCACGAAGGCTTGTCGCAGCGCAAAGGCCAGCATTGCCGCGAGGATGCAGGGGGCGAGGATAAGACCTATCAGCAGGGCTGCGAAGACGAGGTCGTCCACCAATCCTGCCGGCTTGTCGGCACTCTCCAGAAGGCGGATATTCGGCGCGTCACGGAACCTTGCGTAATTGTCTATCCGGACGATCACCGTGGCTCGCGGGTCGCCGACATCCGGCAGCGGCAGCATGATATCGTTGACGTTTTCGAGGTGCACCTCATCCGGGACGAGGCTGTTGCTGGCAATCCGGCCATCGCGGGCAATCCGGTAGACGGTAACGCTGTCGAACCAGCGCGCCTCCATCGCGAAATAGCGAAAACCGGTGCTGGCAGCATTGTCGAAGCGTAGCCAGTTGAAGCGCGCAGATCCCAATGCGTTTACCGGGTCGCAGACCCATCGCGGATCGGCGCGAACGCTTTCGATGGGGAGGTCTTGCGAGGTCGTGAAGAGGCAATCAGGATCGAGCTGGGCGGCGGATGCGGGCGCTGTCAGGCACGCGCATGCCAACGCGAACAAAACCCCGATCCGACTCAGCAGCGACCCCATGGCGCCCCTCTAGCGCAATGGGGTTAAAGAAGAGGGAAGGCGACGCCGTAGGGTTCGCCTTCCCGCGTAGCTCCATCACGCCAAGGCCTGTTCCACCGGCACATACTCGTGACCGAGGTCTTCGGCGACCGCCTTGTACGTCACCTTGCCATCCCACACGTTCAGCCCTTCGGCGAGGTGCGGGTTGGCGCGCATGGCGGCCTTCCACCCGTGGTCGGCGATCTGCAAGGCATGCGGCAGGGTCACGTTGTTGAGCGCATAGGTGCTGGTGCGCGCGACCGCGCCGGGCATGTTGGCGACGCAATAATGCACGATCCCGTCGACCACATAGGTCGGGTCGTCATGCGTGGTCGGCTTGGCAGTTTCGAAGCAGCCGCCTTGGTCGATTGCGACATCGACCAGCACCGCGCCGGTCTGCATGTCGGACAGCATCTCGCGCGTGACCAACTTGGGCGCCGCCGCGCCGGGGATCAGCACCGCGCCGATCACAAGGTCCGCCTCGCACACGGCATCGTGCAGGTTGGCGGCGTTGGAGAAGCGCGTCTTGGCGCGCGTTTCGAAATGGGTGCCGACCCGCTCGAGCACTTCGGGATCGCGGTCTAGGATGGTCACGTCCGCACCCACGCCCGCAGCCATCTGCGCGGCGTTGAAGCCGACCACGCCGCCGCCGATCACCACGACCTTGCCCGGCATCACACCCGGCACACCGCCCAGCAGCACGCCGCGCCCGCCACGCGCCTTTTCCAGCGCGGTGGCACCGGCCTGCACGCTCATCCGCCCCGCCACCTGGCTCATCGGCTTGAGCAGCGGGAGCGTCCGGCCCGGCCCGGTCACCGTCTCGTAAGCGATTGCGGTGACGCCCGAATTGACGAGATCGACCGTCTGTTCGGGATCGGGGGCGAGGTGGAGGTAGGTGTACAGGATCTGGCCGTCGCGCAGCTTCTTGCGTTCGCCCGCCTGCGGCTCCTTCACCTTCACCACCATCTCGCACTCTGCAAAGATCGGGTCGGGTCCCTGCACGATCTTCGCGCCTGCCGCCTGGTATTCGGCGTCGGTCGCGTCGATGCCGAGCCCGGCACCGCTCTCGATCCACACCTCATGCCCGTGGCGGGCCAGTTCGCGGGCGCTTTCGGGCGTCAGGCCGACGCGATATTCGTGGTTCTTGATTTCCTTGGGGCAGCCGATGCGCATCGTCTTGAAATACCTTTTGCAGTGTCGCCGCGCTCGTTAGGTTGGACTCAGGCAGCGGGCAAGGCCGTGGCGTGCATTCCGTAACGCAAACGGCCCCACCACAAGCTCGTCACAAGATCGTCACAAGACTGTCACAAGGCGATGGTTAGGGCCGGGCATACCGGCAGACCTTTATTCGAAAGAGAGACGACAGATGAAATTCACGCATGTCCTGGCGCTGGCGGCATCCGCCGGCCTGATGTTGACCGCATGCGACAGCAGCGGCGGTTCGCGCGAATCGATCCGCGCGGTCGGTTCCTCCACCGTCTATCCCTTTGCCAAGCAGGTCGCCGAAAGCTTCTCCCGCTCCAATCCGGGCATGCGCTCGCCGCTGATCGAATCGACCGGTACGGGCGGCGGCATCGCGCTGTTCTGCCAGGGCGTGGGTGCGGATACGCCCGACATGGCCAATGCCTCGCGCCGGATGAAGGTGAGCGAGTTCGAAACGTGCCAGAGCAACGGCGTGACCGACATCACCGAAATCCAGGTGGGGCTGGACGGCATCGCCTTTGCCAGCACCACCGGCGGCATCATGATGAGCCTGACGCCGGAAATCGTCTACAAGGCGCTGGCCGCCAATCCGTATGGCGAGGAACAGACCAGCGAGACATGGGCCGATGTCGACCCCTCGCTGCCCGACGTGCCGATCCTCGTCTACGGGCCGCCATCGACCAGCGGCACGCGCGACGCGCTGAAGGAACTGGTGCTGACCGTTGGTTGCGAAAGCGACCCGCGCATGGAAGCGCTGAAGGAAAGCGACGAGGATGCGTTCGATCGCACCTGCACCGAAGTGCGTTCGGACGGGAAATATGTCGACCAGGGTGAGCAGGACAACCTGATCGTCCAGAAGATCCAAGGCAACAAGAACGCGGTCGGCATCTTCGGCTATTCCTATCTCGAAGAGAACGAGGGCCGCGTGCAGGGCCTGCCGATGAACGGCGTGGACCCGACCTACGACAATATCGCCAGCTTCAAGTATCCCGGCGCGCGTCCGCTCTACATCTACGTCAAGCAGGCGCACCTGCAGGCGATCCCGGGCCTGCAGCAATATCTCGATCAGTGGATGTCGATGTGGGACAAGGGCGGGCCGCTGGCCAAGATCGGCCTGGTCGCATTGCCCGCGGGCGCGATGGAAGAGATGACCGGCCGCATCAAGTCGCATGGCAAGCTGACCGCCGCCGACCTTGAAAGCGATGGGGTGCTCGAAGCCGAGCGTGCGGAGGCGAGTGCGGCTGCGGGCGGCGATTCCGCCAGCGAATAAAAAACCGCGAAAACAGGTAGGCTCAGCCGGTTCCGGGCGCACCGGACCGGCGGCCCTGCCTGTCCTGAAATACTCGTCACAGGACCGTCACGCCGCGGGTGTAGCCCCGCGCGCATGTTCCATCCAGAGGACCGTATTTCATGAAAATTCGTCTCGGGCTCACGCTGGCGGGGGCCGCCCTTGCCCTGCTCACCGGATGCGACAGCGCCCCGGAAGAGCGGCAGAACCTGCTGATCGTCGGCTCGTCCACCATCTATCCCTTCGCGGTCGCCGTTGCCGACCAGATGAAGCCGACCAGCGACGCGGAAGGCGCCAGCGCGGCGACCATCGAATCGATCGGCACGGGTGAGGGGATCGAACGGTTCTGTGCCGGTGTGGGGCTCGACACGCCGGACATCGTCAATGCCTCGCGCCGGATGACCCGCGAAGAATACGCGACATGCGCTGCCAATGGCGTGTCCGACATTGCCGAGATCCAGCTCGGGCTCGACGGGATCGTGTTCATCTCCTCGGTCGACGAAGGCCTCGAATTCCCGCTGACCACGCGCGCGGTGTACCAGGCGCTGGCCGCCAGCCCCTTCGGATCGAGCCAGGGCAGCGAGAACTGGTCCGATATCGACCCCGCGTTCCCCGAAGCGCCCATCGTCGTCTACGGGCCACCCGAAACCTCCGGCACGCGCACCAGCCTGATCGACCTCGTGATGGAACCTGTTTGCACGTCGGATGCGGGCATGAAGGGCTTCGGCAAAGGTTCGGATCGCTACGAGACGATGTGCCGCACCATCCGCAGCGACGGCAAGTATCTCGACCAGGGCGAGCAGGACGACGTGACCTTGCGCAAGGTTGCGCAGAACCCGCGCAGCATCGGCGTGCTGGGCTACAGCTATTACGAGGAAAACACGGACAAGGTGCGCGCGCACACGCTTGGCGGGGTCGCACCGACCGAGGAAAGCATCATGGACGGCAGCTATCCCGCTTCGCGTCCGCTCTACATGTATGTGAAGAAAGCGCATCTCGAACAGATGCCGACGATCCGCGATTACGTCGGCCGCTGGACGCAGATGTGGGGCGTTGGCGGCACGCTGGAAGGCATGGGGCTGGTCCCTTCGGGCGGCGAGGCGATGGAAGCCGCGATGGCCGCCGCGACCGACCTACCGACACTCGATCCGGGAGAGCTGCCTTCGGATGGCAGCGAGGCCGGGGCCGATCAGGTTGCGACCGTGAACGAGGACGAAGAGGCGCCCGCGCCCGCCGAATAGGTCCCTCTCTTGGGATCGCCAAAAAAGCCGCCCGCTTCGAGCCGAGCGTGGCGGCCTTTTTCTCGCAGAGCCGTGCTGCGCTTCCCCGATCAGTAGGAAAAGTCGAGATCGGCCTTGCGGGGCGCATTGGCCCTGGCCGCCGCGAGCAGTTTTCTCGCGTATTCTTCCGTATCCGTGCCCGTTGCGTAGCAGGTGACGTTCCTCATTTTCGGATACTTCGCCTTCACCCGCTTCAACATTGCTGCCTTCAGCGTCTCTTCGTCAGTCTTGGAGTAGAAGACCGAAGAAAAAACCGACATGAAATCATTTTGATTGAGATAACCAGAGCAATTTACATATTTGTACGGTGCCCTTGGGTTCATGGCGCTGGCGCTGAATTGCGATCCAACCACCATCGCCGTTGCGCCAATCAGTATCGCCACTCGTGACATTCAAATCTCCTGTGCCAAAGCCCGCTCCAGACCGTAATGTTGCGACATGAACTGTCAACAACGAGCATTATTATTGCAATAAGTGCTTGTTCGACTTGGCTATCCAACACGCTGGGCTGAGCACACGCATTTTCGCATTCCATGAGCGCGAAGCCTGTCGGCAGTCCGGGGGTGGCTCTTCTCGCCCCCGGCACGATCTGCCATGGCCTTGTGAATGACCGGCGAGCGTAGCATCTTTGCAATGGATAGCGAGGGAGCGAGCGGCTCCGGCCTGCCCGCCGAATGGCCGGCTCCCCCTGTCGAGGTGCTGGACAAGCTGCACGAGGTTTTCGGCTTCCGGTCCTTCCGCGGAGTACAGCAAGCGGTGGTCGAGCGCGTCATGCACAGGCGCTCGACGCTGGCCGTCATGCCGACGGGCGCGGGCAAGTCGCTCACCTACCAGCTGCCCGCCACGATGCTGGAGGGTACCTGCGTCGTCATCAGCCCGCTCATTGCGCTGATGCACGACCAGCTGCGCTCCGCCAGCGCGAACGGCATTCGCGCCGCCACGCTCACCAGCGTGGACGAGAACCGTGCCGAAACGGTTGCACGTTTGCGCGCAGGCGAGCTCGACCTGCTGTATGTCGCGCCCGAACGCGCCAGTCAGGGCCATTTCCGCGACCTGCTGGCACAGTGCCGCATTTCGCTGTTCGCCATCGACGAGGCGCATTGCGTGTCCGAATGGGGGCACGATTTCCGGCCCGATTACCGCCTGCTGCGCCCGCTGATGGACCACTTCGCCGATGTGCCACGGCTGGCACTGACCGCGACGGCAGACGCGCATACGCGTGCCGACATCCTGACCCAGCTGGGGATCGCGCCGGATGGCCTGATCGTTGCCGGGTTCGACCGGCCCAACATCCGCTACGCCATCCAACCGCGCAATTCGCTGACGCAGCAGCTGCGCGCGCTGCTCGCCGAGAATCCCGGCCCCGGAATCGTCTATGCGCAGACCCGCGCAGCGACCGAGCGGCTGGCCGCCTCGCTGTCCGACGGGACGCGCGAGGTACGCTGCTACCATGCAGGCCTGCCGCCCGAGGAACGCGCCGCGAACCAGGCGGCCTTCGTCGCGAGCGAGAACATGGTGATGTGCGCCACGGTCGCCTTCGGGATGGGCATCGACAAGCCCGACGTCCGCTTCGTCGCCCATGCCGGCCTGCCCAAGTCGATCGAGTCCTACTACCAGGAAACCGGTCGCGCCGGGCGCGACGGCGACCCTGCCATGGCAAGCCTTTTCTGGGGCGCGGAAGATTTCGCGCGAGCGCGCCAGCGCATCGGCGAGGTGGGGGAGACGCGGCAACGCGGTGAGCATACGCGGCTGGCCGCGCTAGGCGCGCTGGTCGAGACCGCCGGCTGCCGCCGCGCAATCCTGCTGCGCCATTTCGGGGAGGATCCGCCCGAACGCTGCGGCAATTGCGACAATTGCCTGGAGCCGCCCAAGGCAGTCGACGCGACGGTCGTGGCGCAGAAATACCTCTCTGCCGTGGCGCGGACGCGGCAGATGTATGGCGCGGGCTATATCGAAAGCGTGCTGACCGGGCAGTCGAGCGAACGCGCCCGTGCGCAGGGGCACGAGGCATTGTCGGTCTTCGGGATCGTCGAGGGTGACGAGGCCGCACTGCTCAAGCCGGTCCACCGCGCGCTGCTGGTGCGCGGTGCCCTGCTGCCGACCGAACATGGCGGGCTGATGCTGGGGCCGCAGGCGCGGACTTTCCTGAAAGGCGAAGAACCGCTCGACCTGGTGATCCCGCCCAAGCGGAGCGGGGGCAAGGGGCGTGGCCGCGCGGGCGGATCGGGAAGCGCGCTCAACCCGGTGGGCGATCCGTTGTTCGATGCCCTGCGCGAATTGCGGCGCGACCTGGCGAAGGAAAATCAGGTTCCGCCCTATGTCATCTTCCACGATTCGGTTCTGCGCGACATGGCCGGGTTGCGCCCCCAGACGCGCGCCCTGCTGGGCGAATTGCCGGGAATCGGCGCGAAGAAGCTGGACGCCTACGGCGATGCGTTTCTGGAAGTGATCCGGCAGTATGAGCGGTAGCAACGCGTCGGCCTGCTGCTTCCGGGCGATGGTTGCTCTGTCCTACACGCAGGTGCGGCGCTAGCGTCCGCGCCGCTCTTTCACACCGTCGATTCCCCGCCTGAAATCGCGCCTGCAAGGGGGCGGAGGTTTTCGCCCTATAACCCTGTGTCAGGTGTGTCAGGGGAGGGCGAGGATACCCTCACTCCAAG